>WRHW01000021.1 GCA_009783055.1 Holophagaceae bacterium | reverse complement strand
CAAATTGCATTGTCTAGGCAGATTTTTAGGGTAAAGATGGGCTGCTTGCTTGGACAGTGTGCGATAATTCTCTTTGCCAAGGGTGACCCACAAAATTTCTTCGGGGTTTTGCAACTGGCTCGAAGGCATAAAATTCCAATGTGAGGTCGCTTTTCTTGTCGTAGTCGCAACTGCATTGCTCAAATATGTCCGCTATTTTTTGGTAGGCTCTGCGTTCGCTGGCTCGAATCTCGCGGATGCGTTCAAGCAACTCATCGAAGTAGTCCCGTCCAAACGGTCTGCCGTTCTTGAGCATTTCGTCATTGAGGACAAAGCCTTTCTGGATATACTCTTTCAAGGTCTTGGTGGCCCATTGGCGGAATCGGGTAGCTTTTTTGGAGTTTACTCGGTATCCAACGGCGATGATTGCATCAAGGTTGTAAAAATCAATTGGCCGCATGACCTTTCTGCCACCCTCGGTTTGAACTGTTTCCATTTTGGAAATAGTTGGCCCTCGCTCAAGCTCCTCTTCCTCGTATATGTTCTTGAGGTGCTTTGCTATTGCGGGAACCTGTACATCGAAAAGCTCCGCTATGGCTTTCTGGGTCATCCAAAATGTTTCGCCCTCGAAGCGGACGTTGACTGCTACTTTGCCATCGTTGGTTTGATACATGATTATCTTTGCTTCGGCTTCAGGCAATTTGAAATCTCCCTAAATCTAAGAATATCAAGGGTGTAAATCGGCATCAATGCGCTTGTTTGCACTCAAGCGACCATCTCACCTTCCGGTTCAACTTCACCTGTGGCAGTAACCCCCAATATGTAATTTGCCGCTTTAGCTCCTTTCGAGCTTGCCGTTACAAATAGTTTGGGGTCTGCTTTCAGTTTCCTTGACCAATTTTCGATGTAGGCGGCCTGTTGGTCTGCCAATGGCTCTGGGTCAAGACCTGCCTTGGCAAGCAGAAATGCCGAGCCAAGTTCCGCAATTAATTCTTCCAGGGCATATTCTTTGGAGCCGAAGCGATTGCCCAGTTTGCGGTTCAGTCTTGATTCATGGGCAGTTGAATGTATTGCCTCATGTGCAAGGGTGGCGTGGTAGCTCGTGGCATTGTCAAAGGCGTATCTGTGGGGCAGGTAGATGGTATCTGTTGATGGCCTGTAAAATGCCCTGCTGTGTCCATGTTCAAGCACAGGGTGGTCTTTGAAGTTCTCCCATATGACCTCTGCTTTGGCGATGGGGTCAAATGGCTTTGGGTTCTCCATTCGTTCTATCTGGGCCTGTATTTTTGGCTCCAGCTTTACGTTTTCGGTTTGTTCAAGGTTAAATAGCTTGTAATACCTGAGAAGGGGGATGGTCTTTTCCTGTTGATCGCCGCTGCTGTCAATATCCTTGGCTGGAAACATTTTCCAAAAAACTGCTATGGATGATTTCTGGCCCTTGATGACGTGGCCCCCGCGCTCTGATATTTGGCGGTAGGTCAGCCAGAATGGGGATTTGAAAGGCTCTAGGCCAAGCAATATTTGGTTTATGCCCTGGTATTCGTGCCCGGATATGTTCTGTGGCATTTGTGCTACCCAGGGACGCTTCCAGGGGATATGGCCCTCGGACATTTTTTTAAGAATTAAGTTGGTTACGAGTTCATAGACTGCATTGGACATAGTGATTACTCCTACAAGTTGACATAAAAAAACCGCGCCAGAGATTAACGCGGTAGTTGCAAACAGTGTTTAATTGATCATAATTTCAGCTCATCTTCACTAGGGTTTTGCTCTACATCTTTTGCTAATTGCGATTCTTGCTTTGCGTGGTAGGCAGACAATATCTCTGGGGTAATGACGTAGAACCGCTGTTTTCCAGACCAAGTGCTAATTTTTGCCGCAGTACCATATTTTGGGGATTTACCTTCGCTACGAACTATTAGCCCTGAATCATGCAAAGCCTTATTGATGCGCTTCGTGTCATATTTCACTTTGTCAAATGCCGCATTCAAGGTCAAAGTAGTCCGCAAGTGATAAGTTCGGGCGATATTGTCACCATCTTCAGAATATGAAATAGAGCCAATCCTGTTGTTTGGGGCATGATTGCGCGGGGCGATATGCTCTGGATCGTCCAATACGTCACACATTGATTCCGCACGACTTTCTACGAAATTTACGAATATTTCGGCAATAGTCGCAGTCTCGTCATCACCTGTATGGCCACGGTTGTCAAGCCAGCCCTTGATCACTTCAAGGACTGAATCGAAGGCCAAATCAGGAGGCCATGGGAATATGCCAAGTTCTGTGGCAATTCTGCCAGCAACGGCAGTCACAGTGAATAGTGCCTGGACTCTCCTGACCAGTCCAGCCGCATCGGAAGGTATGCCGTCTGCACCTTGGAGAAGACCATTGAACTCATCGGCGTATCGGTCAATCATGCTTTGAAAGGCGGCAGGGTCTTTCTCCAGCATTGTACATATACGCTCAATTAGGGCAGGGCCAGCGTGGCCATAGTAGAGCAGGCTGTCCCGTTTCAAATCTAAAGCAAACTTTAGGCTGTGTTCCGCCCCATGAAGCTCTCTGAACCAGCCACCATCAGGCTCCAGTATTTCGACAAATCTGCCCTTCAGCCCGGCATGGAGGTCGTTTTGATCAATTACCTGAGCTAATCCCCGCTCACCACTGGATTTGCCAATCAGTCTAAATAAAGCCACATCCTGAACTTTGCTACTGGAATCGAGCCTTCCCTTCCCTGTGCCATCACCCAAGCTGTAAATAACGCTGGCGAAGTCGCCAAAACCGCCTTTTCTCTTGAGGTCATCCACGAAATATGCGCCATCATTGAACTCCGGCGCACGTTCAAGTATGTAGTTGGCTGTGGAGTGCCATTTTATCATATGGGCTGGATTCGACCACATGGACATCGAGGCTCCGTTCTTAATGGTCTTGCCATGCGAGGACTCCCCGCCGTCATGGAAAAACCCGCCAGCGACCTGGGGAAAGAATCTGAGAAAAACCCCTGCAACGCCAGCGCAGAAGTCAAATGCCAGATGTGGATTGCCGACAGCTTTTGCGGCTACCTTGGTTTTCCAATCCTCAAATGTGCCTCTGACGCGCTCTGCTTCTTTTCCAGCGAGAGATGATTCGCCTATATACAGTATCGCATCGCCCTTGTCAGAGCCTATCACCCGGCCAGTGGGCAACACATATTTATTGCCATGCCACCCTGTCTCGGCTACAAACAGGGTATAGGGAAGGTCTGTATTCTGTATGTCAGTCAAAAGCTGTCTGAGCAATTTGACGTTATACACGGTCACGCCGCCACTAGACAGGGGTTCAACTACTTTTTTTGGTTCAGTGGCGATTATCGAATATGGGAGCCGTGCCTCACGATCCCTCTTCCGGCTGTTCTGCCATTTGACCAGCAAACTATAGTTGTCCGTTAGACCGTCACTGCCGTATGACCACGGGTCAATACGGGGTTTTGTGATTGGAATCTCAATCAGCTTGCCATCATCGTTTGTCACTGCCGAATAGGTACCATCGGTCTTGAAATGGTAGGCATGGCCATTTGTGATTAATTTCTTCGGGAGATTACTCATGGTCTTACTCATAGCAGATGCCCCCTGTTGCTACATTTTGATGCAGAGTTCCTGACGGCTCTCTCAATTTCTTTCAGAGGCCATGCCGGAGTTTGATGAAGGTTGCCAACTATTATTGAAACCGCTTCGGTTTCCGAGAGGTCAAAGCCATCCTGTAGTCGCAGGGCAGCCCTATATAGTGTCGGCCCACCTTTGCTACCCTGAACGCTTGCAGGGAGCTTTCGGCAATATGCCGCAGCCCTTTTCAGAATGACATCCCGGCCTAAGTTGATGGCCCTTGGCATGGGAGGCGACTCCGGCTCAAACAATGAGGGTAGCTCTCTAATGTCGAAGGCTTCACGTATCTCATCCCTGGTATATTTCTGGTCAGTGATGCTTTCTAGCTCGACCAGCGCAGGTGTTGTTTTGCGATGGTAGTAACCAGGGACTCTAAGAACTCTGTTGATCTGACACACTGTGGGGTCTGCGCCAAATGGCTCAAGGACGCGCTGAATTGCCTTTAGCTCTCTGTGGTATTCGTCAATTAGCCAAGGCTCGACAATGACCGGGGTCTTTAAGACAAGGTAGATGTGCCATCCATTCTTTGTTTTTACGACACAGCTTGGCTTTAATGGTAGCTCATCAATGTTGAAGGGTTTCGTTGCATATTTATCGTCAAGGTCGGCAAAATACACAACAATCTCTGTAACATTTGCAAAGCCGCGCCCCTTGCCATCGGTCGGGTTTGCGGATTTGCATATTGCGGCCCCTTGAGCGTTGAAGTGGCCCAGAACGCCTTTGTATTTGCTGAACGGCCCATGAAACAATCTTCTGAGTTCAGGGTCGTCTTTGTCCTTGTCGTTGTAGGTCTGTAGGGTAACTTGCGGGTCATCCTCACCATGCACAAGCCGAAGGAAGGGCAGGATGTGACGTTCCTGCCTCTCCCGATAACTAATATGGTGCTGAGAAGCCGATGCCGATTCAGACACGGGTTTATTGCTATTGACTATTACGGAGGTTTGCCCTACAGTGGTTGCTAATCTACTTTCAGGATTAGAGGGGGTTAGTAATGGCGCAATCATTGCTGACCCCCCAGTAGTTTGTCTATGGCAGTGCGGGGTATTATCCTTCTGCCTTTGATGCGCACGCTGTCGAGGGCTTTTTCTTTGAGCAGGACATAAATCATGCTCCTTGACAGGCCCGTGACCTCGCTCGCCTCCTTCGGGGAGTAGCCCAAACGGGCTGGTTTCGGAATAGAGTGCTTCATGGAATCTCCATCGTGCGGGGGATGTTAAATCCGCACATATTTCCAAGCTACCTACCCCGTCCTAACATTACATTCCACGCACCTCCGCAACTTTTGTGGCGGTCACTGGAGAACTATTTTCCTATTGGAAATCGCCGCACAAGTGCCTAAGCACAAGGCTGATTCTTTTTATTGCGCTTTGGTAAATCGCCTTTCGGCTTTTGGTTGGACGCATTTTGGCTCTATACAGCTTTGTGGCCTTGAAGCAAATGGATTCACCAATGGCCATATCCCCTGCAAACCAGATCAATGCGTCCCGTTCAACATCATTTCTAAGCGCGTCTCGAAGCGACTTGCCCCAGCCAGCAGATGGTTCGCTTCCAACCGCCCAGTGGTAAATACACCTCGCTATCTCATGCGTCCGCTCTTTGGGCTGGTTGTAGGATTGAACAACCCTGTCTAATTCGTCATACAGGAAATGCTGGGCAGTCCACATATTCTTTGCAGGCGTTTTGCCATCTTCCTTTGCTCTGTCGGCTTCAAGCGTAGCTTTTTGGCCAAACAATTCAGCTAACCTATAAAAGAGCAAAAAAGGCGATTGGCCACACTTTTTCATAACTGTTGGGTTTGGGCCACGAAATGAACGTATTACCGGATTATAAGGTAGGCCGGATTCTTCAATTACATCCCAATAGGATTTATCGGCGTAGTAGATGGGGTGAATGTTTTTGGAAAGATTATCAGCAATGTTTTTCAGACTGGCAGAAATGGAGCCGAATATCCGCGCCAACTCATTTGACTGCATGATCTTTGCGCCATCGCCTATGACACACCAGTCACGGAAATTGGTTGCATGTTGCACTTCGCCGACAAAATGATTGTCGCTACCATATACTTCGGTCTTGACTACCAGCCGATCCCTGAATTTTTCTGCAACATCCTTCAGTGCGAGTAACGAGTACGGGTCTAACAGAATCTCATCCAATAGCTCCTTTGATTTTACAGGGAGGTTATCTTTCAAAAACTTTTCTAGTGCCGCTTTTGGGGGTTCAGGGCGTTTGGCTGGCAAAATTCTATCAGGCTTCGGTGGAATGCGGTTCGATGCCTTTCGGGGTGGTGCGTCCATGGGTTCCTCTTGGTGTGTGAGCCAGCAGGAGAGAAAAGGGAGAACAGAGAGAGGATGCGCCAATGCCTTTACCAGAACACTTGGAACATCCACAAGAACACTATCTATACTATTACTATCTAAACTATTTTCTTTATATTTCACGGTTCTTTTGGTTTGCTAGAACACGGAACACATAGAACACATAAAAATCTGAAAAATTGATTTTGATAGCAGTCTCTCTTTTTTCTTTCTCTCTCACACTGGCTCACTCTTTTTAGCTTGCGCTAATCTTTAGCATTTGAACCTTGGTAGCGTCACTGTCAAGTATCCCCAGATGCGGCATGGCGGCTTTCACTGCGTCTGCCACGTAGCTTGGGGCAAGATGCCCGTAATGGCGTTCCACCATTGCCGTCCCAGTATGGCCCAGTTGCTCGGCAACTACAGCTAAGGGGCAACCTCTGTTTATTAACATCGAGGCGTAGGTGTGGCGCAATTCATGGAAGGTGACACGAGGCTCGATTCCGCCTGCTTTTACGGCAAGTTGCATGAAGCGGTCTTGGTCTCCCTTAACCCAGATGCCGTTTTTAGTAGCATCCACCCTACGCTTAATGCTGTTTGTAAAAATAAGGTCGGCGGGGTTCTTTGAAAGTGTGAGTTCTTCAAAAAGAGATTTGCCTTCAAGTGTCAATGCGACATGGCGGGGCTTGCCGTTCTTTGGGTCTCGTATGAACACTGTGGACGGACTGGCAGTGAAGTCCTGACATCTTAGCTTTGTCAATTCGCTGTAGCGGCATCCCGTCAACAGTGCAGCCTTGACCAGCTTCCTGAAGTCAGGGTGACAGGCATTGACCAATCTTACAGCTTCATTTTTATCAAGAAATCTTGTCCTGGCGCGGGTTACGCCACGATAACGCTTGACTTGCTGCCATACGGGGAAGCATTTTATTCGCTGATGATCGTAGCAAAGGGTCAGGGCGGCTTTCACATAAGTAAGATAATTGTTCGCCGAAACCAACCGCGCCCGCTTTTGTTCGTCTGTGGTAGGTGATGGCGCAAATGCCTGTTGCTGCCCAAACTTGGTTTTGACACGGCGGGGGGTTGTTGCCTGTGCGTCCAGCCAGTCCTCAAGTTTCTTTCTGGTCAGCCTCTTGATTTCTACTTCCCCCAATGTCGGGATCACTATCGCTTCAAGCAGTTTCTTTATGTTATACAGGCTTTTCGCGCCTTTAGCCCCAGGTCGGGTCTTTTGTGCAAGGTAATACTGGACGGCATCTTTCACGGTGACAATGGTTTCAACGATGCTTTCGCCATCTGCTTTCAGCATTTCGATCTGTTGGAACAAGTCAACGGCCTTCTTCAATGCCTCGGCATAGGTTAAGATTGTGCTGCCGTTGGATGGCCTTTCGTCATCGGCGATGCCAAGCGGGGTCAACTTCCTGTCCTTACTGTTTTCAGGGTTTACCCAGTATGCCCCCCAAACTCCACCACCTCGCTTTGGCCTGTAGGTGAGATACCTGCCTGGAATCTCGGTAATTGGTTCCTGAACCCGTTTGCCCGCGTCAACTCTAGTCCGGGCCGTCTTTGAGTCAAGTTTTGCGCTCTTCAGCGTTCTAGGCATAATGCCTCCTTAAAACTTCCATGAAACCTAGAAAAACAAGATAAGTATTTACACCGACCCCCGCAATTTATGTGGGGGTAACTGGAAAATCTATGTAGCCATCCCGAAATATCAGGGGTGGGTTTTGGTCATGGGTATTCTGTATAATTCCGGTATAACTTCCAGTGTGGAAACCCTTGGACACCCTTGGATACAAAAATCGCCTTTCCCAATAAAATCGGGAGTTTCAAACGTCCAGAGTTATCCAGAAATGCTATCATTTGGCTTTGATGGAGAGGTATCTACATCAACTGAGGAGTTGAGCTAATACCGCGACCTTTTGCCCTTTTGTTGTCGAACTGTTACACCAAGCCTGCTTCCCATTCCTTCAATATTGATTCGGCGAAACTAGCAGGGCTATCAGAGTTAGCCGGAATCGAAACAGAACCATCGGGTGAAAAATTATAGTTTTTGTGGTGTTGTACCCAAGCCATCAGTTTTGCGGGGTCGATAGGTGTTTGCGGGCTTAGTTTGAACTTAAATTTCCCTTGGCTATATCCTACTTCGCTTACAGCGAGTCGCTGGGCTTGGATTTTTACTTTCATTATTTGGAAAAACTGCTCCGTATCGTCATCATTATTAGGCACAGGTCCAAACCTATCCTCTAATTCCAGCCGATAGAGTTCCAATTCCCGCTCAGTCCTGATGCGGGAGAGGCGTTTGTAGGCGACAACTCTCTCGGATGATTGATCTAGCCATCGCTTTGAAATTTTTACTGTTCCAAGGTTAAGTTTGACTTCAAAGGTTCCACTTGGTTCACCTTTTATCTCCTGTAGGGTTTCTTCTAATAGCTTTACGTAAAGCTCAAATCCAATTTCGTGGATGTGGCCTGATTGTTCCCCTCCCAATAAATTGCCTGCTCCGCGCAATTCTAGGTCTAGTGCGGCAATGCGGAACCCTGAGCCTAATTCTGAAAAGTCTTCGAGGGCTTGTAATCGCTTTCGGGCATCTTCAGTAATATCGCCCTTGCCAGGAATCAGCAGGTAGGCATAGGCAGGAACATCGCTTCTCCCTACACGTCCCCGCAGTTGGTATAGCTGGGAGAGGCCAAAGCTGTCTGCACGGTGGACAATTAGCGTGTTTGCATTGGGAACATCCAGGCCGTTTTCAACGATAGTGGTGGCCACCAATACATCGAGCCTCCCTTCCATAAAACTGAGCATTACCTGCTCTAATGCCTCATCAGATAGTTGAGCATGACCAACGCCAACCCTTGCAGAAGGCACTAAGTCTAGGAGCCGCTCGGCAATGCTTATAATTGATTCAACGCGATTGTGAATAACATATACCTGTCCATTGCGGCGCATTTCAAACTGAATTGCAGAAGCGACAAGTTCGTCAGACCATGGAGCCACTACCGTTTCAATAGCAAGACGGTTTTTGGGCGGTGTTTCGATTAGACTGATTTCACGAAGGCCAGTTAGGGACATGTGCAGGGTACGAGGTATGGGAGTTGCACTCATTGCAAGCACATCTACATTTGTCCTCAGTTTTTTTAGTTTTTCTTTGTGACCTACTCCAAATCTCTGCTCTTCGTCTATGACCACAAGGCCAAGATCGGCAAATTGTATTCGCGCTCCCAAAAGTTGATGTGTGCCAATTACGATCTCAACTTTTCCATCTGCTATGTCCTGTTGGATTTTCTTTGTAACTGAAGACTCCACAAAGCGATTGAGCATTTCTATCCTCAGCGGAAAACCTGCAAAGCGTTCCTGGAATGTCCTATAGTGCTGAAAGCATAGAACTGTTGTTGGACATAGAATTGCCACCTGTTTGCCATCTAGGGCAACCTTTGCGGCGGCTCGCATGGCCACTTCTGTTTTTCCAAATCCTACGTCACCGCATACTAGGCGATCCATAGGTTTTTGCGACTCAAGGTCTGCCTTTATGGCTTCTGAAGCTTCTAATTGATCTGGGGTTGGCTCGTATGGAAAGCCTGCTTCAAATTCTGCCATCTCAGGGCCATCCATACTAAAGGCATATCCCTTTTCCATTTTGCGCTTGGCATACAACTTTAGGAGTTCTTCTGCCATGTCCCTGATGGCTTTCTTTGCCCGTCGCTTTACCTTCGCCCATGATATACCCCCCAGTTTATCAAGAGGAGGCTTTGTGTTGTCAGGGCTGACATATCTCTGCACCAAGTCTGCCCGCTCAAGTGCTACATTTAGTCTGCCACCATCTGCATATCTAAGTTGTATTACGTCCTGTTCTTCTCCGCCCACTTCAAGAGTTCCAAACCCAAGAAACTCTCCGATTCCGTGATCTAAATGCACCACACAATCTCCGGACTTTAGGTCTCTTAGATCCGAAAGGAAAGCACTTACCCGACTCTTTTGTGGCTTGGTAGGTGGAATCGCCCTCCTCCCAAACACCTCCCGTTCCGTGAGCACAATCAATTTGGGCTCTTTGAGATACGCACCACTTGTTAGGTTTAGTTGCAGGGGGCGGCAACCAATTTCTGTGCCGTTGGAAAGCGGCAATTCATAATCCCTGATAATTTCCTTAAATCGATCGCGCATCCCTGCCGTACTACCAGCTAAAAAGACTCTATGCCCTGTTAGTACCATGTGTTGAAGGTATTCTCCCAATTCTCCTAACCGCCCCTGAAAGTCGCGTACTGGTTGAGCTTGGAGAGATGTCGACGACTCTGACTGCCATTCAGTAAGGTGCAGGGTGGCTTTGCTTCTATCGCTTTCCTCAAATCTGTCTTCAAAATTGGCGCATACAACGCCTCCCCTTCTAAGCCTTGCTATGCCTTCATTGATTCGCAACCGCTCCTTATCAACTATTGCTACCTCCCAACTCGGCTCCAGGCGAACTCTAAAGCATGGCGGAACCCAGTGTAGCAATTGGCCTTTGGGGTGGCTTAGTAATGGATAAAAAAGCTCTTCCCCCGGAAAACTGCCCTGAGATGCTAACCTAGCCCGGCGGAAGGCAGTATCATCATCGGGTTCAATTGTCAGGTGACTACGTGATTCTATTGCAGTCAACAAGGCCTCAGTGGTGCGTTGTGCTTCAAATCTAGGATAAAGAGAAACAGACTCAATAGCATCGCCTGTGCGCCTCTGGGTATCTGGGTCAAAATGAGATATGCGTTCTAACTCATCACCATAGCACTCTAGGCGAAGAGGATTATCGTATTGGTCAGGCCATAGGTCGATTACTAAACCCCTTGCACTAAATTCTCCGGGCTGGCCTGACAGCTCTACACGTTTATAGCCAAGTTCTACAAGGGTTTCCAGTAGCAGTTCTCTTGGCAGTTCGGCTCCCCTAGCAAGGATTAGTCTGCTCTTTTCAAACCAAGAGGGATGAGGTAATTTTTCCAGCCCAGCCAGTGGTCCAGTAACGAGAACCTGAACTCTGTGTTCAAGTAGCCCAATCAATGCAGATAGTCGATCCTTCAGCACTATTCCAGCAGGGCTTGATTCTCCACCGGCGTATGGAGCCATCCCCGGAAAATTAGCCACCACCGCACCCGGCAAAAGTGCCCTTAGGTCGGATGTGAGAGCTTGGGCATCTGATTCGGTGGGAGTATCAACCCATAGAGTTTGCTGTCTGCCACCTACAGACGACCATTGCCCTAAAATTAATGCCAGACCAGCAGGTAGCATCCAGCGAACAGACCCCTGCAACCCTTGTCCATCAAGGGTGCGTAACATGTCCCGCAGTGCTACTATATCAACCGAATCCATGCTGACCATACGCGCAGGGAATGTAGCTCAAAATGGCACTATTCATGTCTGTCGACCGTAAATCGCTGTAGGGCGACTGGCTCATTAAAGCCAATACCGCCCTTTCTGCGGCAAATATTAATTTGTTCTTCAACGGTATCTATTCCATCTAATGCAGGCAACAACAAACCCTTACGGCCATTCGATGTCGAAACAATCACGCCATATTTTGAAGGGTCTAATTCATCCTGTGAGTCAATTTGTTCTGGTTGGGATAATACATCAACCTTAACAACGAGGGAAATAAGTTCAGCCTCCGCGACTGGATTGAACCTGTGGTCGCGGGAACATGCCCATACCGCATTTTGCACTATTTCGTCAGCTAGTGATTGCCGGGACGGAAAAATAGTACCAATACAACCGCGGAGATCGCCTGATTTAGTATGTATAGAAACAAACACACCTGCTGAGTTGCCATGCACAGAATTTCTCAGAGAATCAGGGATATTTTCTTGACCTGTCTTAACAAAAGATTCGATGGCGCATTGGGCGAGTTGAACAAGTGTATCCATTGGGTTAGCTCTCTGTAAACAGGTATCATAGCAGTATAACTTTTCGCAGTTCTATTTCCAGTTGGTATTAGCGATATTTTGTGTCCACCCAGCAATCTCGAATGAGCATATTCAATACAGCTTTAGACCCTTCCCATCTCATCAGCTCTAGGGCTTCGCTTGGCGCACACCAACGATATTCGCTGTGCTCTGCTTTATTCAACACTACCTGTGAATCACTAGGAACTTCAATATGGAAACAGATTTCAGTATTAAATTGTGGTTCGTTTCCGTGAACATTGACCAAGGCAGGATCAACCCAAAATGAGTGCTGAAAATTTAGGGGGGTTAGTTTTCCACTAAGACCTGTTTCTTCCATAGTTTCTCTATAAGCCGCCATTTCTGCTGTCTCCCCAGCTTCCACCATTCCGGTAACGCTTGACCACCACTGACCCTCTGATGGGCAACGTAGCATCACCAGCACTTCAGGTCCATCGGAGTTGTGCCTCCAGACGGTGACTGAAACACTTTGAGATGGCTCGCAAAAATGGATAGGCTCAATTGCCAGAATCTCAGAAATGTGACCAGTTAGGCTCTGACAAGCCTCTTCCCAGGTTGGGCAGTCCTCTCCCAAAATAGACCTCAGACTACAAACCCCCTTGTCTGTAATGCCACATGGAGTAATCCATTGAAATGACTCCATCGCAGGCTCTAAGTTAAATGCTATTCCATGTGTTGAAACCCACTTTTTTAGATGGATGCCCACTGCCCCCAGCTTTTCTATACCCCGACTTGTATTAACCCAAATACCGGGATAACCATCAAGTCTGTCAGCAATTACGCCAAAATCCAAAGCTGTTTCAATCATAGCTTGCTCAAGCCCATTGACAAGTCTGGCAACGTTCTGCCGTCCCCCTCGGAGATTGCAAATCGGATATACAACGATTTGTCCGGGGCCATGATAAGTTACTTGACCTCCACGATTAATTCGATGAATTTCTATACCATTCTTGGATAAATGCGCTTTTGATACATGGATGTCTGTTTCGTTTGCTCCGCGGCCTAGAGTAAAAACAGGGTTGTGCTCCAGAATAAGAATCTGGTCAGGCCGGTTGCCGTCCTGCACATATTCAGCTAAGGCATTTTGCATACGAAGTCCAGCAGAGTAAAATACCCTGCCAAAACGTCTATACTGACCCCGCCTCACTCTAATACTATTGTTTCTCATAGCCTCACTTGATAATTCCTCGCAAGAATAGAAAATGACTTAGTAATAATTCTATATGGAAATGAAACAAAATTTAGTATATTCCAGTAGTGGACATGACAAAAAAACTCTTACTTGCGGCCTTTGAGCCTGAACTTGCCCAGGCGAGACAACTCCCCCTACACAATTGGCAAGTTGCCCTCACAGGAATTGGTGGGATTACTGCATCAATTTCAACTGCAAGATTGGTCTCGGAGATGAGGCCAAAAAAAGTTTTATTCGTGGGGTCATGTGGAGCTTACACAGATAGCATCCAAATTGGTGACTGCATAGCAACTTCGGAAGTATTAATAAACTCCATTTCTGAAATCCATCATAGAGCTTATCGTCCTCAGCGTGAAATAATCCGCTGGCAAGCCACTTGGGAGCTACCATTGCCCAAACATGTTGTTTTGGCTACACCAGCAATTACATCGAGCATTGAAGATGCAACACTGTTATCACAACTGGCCACTGTGGAACACCTAGAATTAGCAGGAGTATTTGCCGCCTGTCAACAAGCAGACGTGCCGGTAGCCGCGGCCCTTGTTGTAGCCAATCGAGTTGGACCTAATGCCCATTTAGAATGGAAAGCCAATCATGCAACTGCAAGTCAGCGATTGATTTGTGTCCTAAATGACCTTGGGGTATTTGGGTAGAGCTAATTTCGCTCATTTTGTAATTAACGCAAAATCCCTAAAACTTTGCGTTTTCATAACCCCGCTCGCAGTGCGATAAACGCAAATGCGGCAATGACAACAGCGATTAGCAGACCGTAAAAAATCACAACCAGTAGCACATGTAAAATGGTGGCGACTACCCCTTTCCAGATGGGGCAACCATGGTAGATCGAAAGACCAATTCCCCTAAGTATCCAATAATAAATATTTACAATTCCAAGTAGGGGCAGGGCGAATAGTCCTACAAATGGCAATGTGGCTATTAGTCCCAGTAGTGTCCCATATGTGGCCGCCCCCATCACGTCTGCTATTGCAGTGCAGGAAGTTTTGAAAGAATCTTCCGACTTTGTGCCTCCCAGCATCCAAAGTGCGGTGTGATCCCATACCGAATTGTGCATCCAGATACCAACGACTACCAATAGGGCAAAAAGTCCAATCCAAGGCCAAGCTGTTTCTAGTTGGGGCAGGAGGGGAATGTTTTTCAGCTCTAAAAAAATATCATTTGCCGAAGAAGCCGCATAGTGCCTCACAAAATCCTGTAGCTCCAAGGGAGGGTCATGGGCTAATTCCAATGCGCGAACTAGCCAAATATAATAAATAATAGTTGTAACCCAGAGAACGGGAACTCTAAACAGTAACATCAGGCCAACTGAATACACCGGCCTTGGTTTCTTTGTGGCCTGTTCGGTAAATGTCCTTACCGGAGCCAAGGTCATCTTTAGATATGTTGTCAGTTGGGTAATAATCAACATGGTGCTTTTATTTTATCCATCTCTGTATAAATTTGGGGAATCCTATTTTGAAAATAGCTCAATTGAATACAACTTGGTATAATTTGGAAAAACTAGATATGTTTCTGGTTTTGTTGTATCGTTTTTCTCCATTGAATTGTGTTCAGATAAGAGCCTATGAGTGATTCGGATTCCCAGTCTACCATGACCCCCTTGGACTCGCTGAGGCAGATTCTATCTGATTTTGTGCCCAGTGATGAGGATTTTGCGCGCAGATTGTCGCAAAAAATGGGCGAAATTGGAAAGAGTAGTCTAGTTGCGCTGGGGGATTATTTGAAAAAGCCAGGAACTTCTGCCCTTCGCAAAGCAGTGTTGCCCGTTATTGCAAAGCATGACTGGCCAGAGTGGTCACATCTGCTTTTTGAAATACTCTCTAAAGAGCCAGAATTAGCAGTATTTGACGATGGATGTCGTGCGCTAGGTTCCCTAGGAACCAAGTCCACATGGAAGGCCCTGCAAAGGCTAAAGACAGTTCGCGCAAATAGAGATCATCAAATAATTTTGGATCGAGAATTAAACGAGCTGAGTGCCCGCCAGCCGTTATCTTATTACCTAGGCCGAATTTTGGAAGGTGAAAATAACCCAAGTCTTGCGGCAATGGGTGCGCGAATGGTCGCAGTCATGGCTTCTCCCACAGACATTGGTGAGATAATGCAGACCTTTCAGGAAGGCGACAAACTTGCAAAACAGCAGTTGTTGCGAATCCTCCCTTGCATCACCTGTGCAGAAACAACATCGTTTCTTGCATATTCACTTAAAAACAGCGCAACCGAAATAGTAGAAAGCAAAAAATTGCTGGACATAATGACCCGCCTAAATCAAATGCCCAGACCATCCGCGAGACAAGAATGCCAAAACTTGGTAGGAGAACTCTTCCGCGACCAGGCAAAGGGGCTTGTTGGGGAATTAAATATCGCGCTGGGGCAAGACGATGGCGACACTTCCCATCTTTTTGATGCCATGGAAGAATTTGCAACCACCACGGCAAGCACCTTTATGCTTGAGGCATTGCGTCTACTGGTAGAAGGTAAATTAGCGAGGTTTTCAGTAGTCATCACCGAGCGGACAGAAGAAATAGAAAAACGTATCGAAGAACTGGAAGTAATTTTAGAACATTCTGCCGCCGCCCTCGCACGATTAGTCAAAGAAGGAGGGGTTGAAAGTTCCGAAGCAATTCCATACTTTACCGAAGTATTCAAAATGCACTTGGGTGGTAACTTGTTTTTGGACTCCTATGCTTCGATCGTCTCCCACCACGACACAGACGTTTTGGATGGCTTTTTAGCTGAGCCAGACTTCAAACGTAGGTTTGTGTTATTCGATACCATTGGCGCAAAAGAGGATGAACACTTTGTGGACTTTTTTCTAAAAGCAGTCCGCGATTCAATTATTGACGTAGGCCAGCATGCAGTTCAGCATATGGGCAAATTGCGTAGGGGCCAAGAGACATTTCTTGAGTATTTTAAGTCAGGTGATGCAGAAAAAATGCGCCTTGCTCTTTGGGGCTTCAAAGAAATCCAGCTACAAGAAGCGTCTGAAATTCTGATTGATTTTATTAGGAAGGATTTAGAGGGCGAATCGCCTGAAGTAAAGGGAGATTTGCTTGTCGAAGCGGCAAATGCCTTATCCAGTCTCCGCGTAGCCAAAGCGGCACCCATACTGTTGCAAATGTTACACGATGGACAGCCATTGAAGTTGCAGATAGCACTCTCAGAGGCACTTACAACGCTACAGTTGCCAGAGGTGGCCATAGGGTTGCTCACTAAGGCTAAAATCCTGAAACACACCGAAGTACTATTTATAGTGCTTGAAGGCACCTTGCCCCCATTTAATAGTTTTGGAAACCCATTTCCAACAGAAAACTTCGATGACCTAATGTCCCTGCTAGAACGGTGCTATGGCGACAGAGAAGGCGAGGGTCAAAAATTCCGCGCACTATGTGCTATGGAACACCTTTTTGTTTTGGACATGCCCATTTATGAGAAACTCCAAGAGCGTATTTCAGACTACCTATCCCACATGCGAGCTGGTGAAAACTGGGATAAAGGTGAAAACGACACCCTAACAGCTATCCTTAAAGAATTAGCCAAGCGATGCGAGAGCCTCAAGGTACTAAATCAAAAAGAAACCGAACTTACAAACCTGATGCAGAGGACGGCGACAAAGGGGCCTCATCGCGCCGAAGCTATACAAAGTTTACGGTCAATGTTGGAAGACCCAGACCTGATATTAAAAGCCGAGATGGCAAGGTCTATATCTGCTTATGTGCAGGCACAGTTAAAACTTTCTGGCAAGGACTGGAAGGAACAGGCACAACTATGCGAAATTGCTGGGCTGTGTCGACAAAAAGAACTCATCGACCCAATAAAAATGATCTATAACCGCGCTACTGGCCTTGGCCTAAAGAGTGCCGCCCGCAATGCCTTGAATAGACTTGGACTTTCAGAGGCTGATATTAATCGCCGCGGTAGCATATCTTCAATACTTGTTGTCGAGCCTAGCGCGTTTTTTAGAAAGAGGTTGGTTGAAGCCCTGAATAGCAAAAAAACCTGGGAGGTCCGCGAGGCTGGTAGCAAGATAGAGGCTGAGAATTTACTCAAAGTGTCAGAAACAGACCTATTGATTTCTGAGTGCATTGAAGTTGAAGGTGGACTACTCAATTGGTTTGATTCCATGTGGGAAAATAACAGGCTCAAATATGTATATCTCTGTACATCAAACCGTGATGTCTCCGGGCTGGGAGAGCCAGCTTGGTTGATTGGAGTACTCCACAAGCCCTTCCCAATGGAAAAGTTGCTAGAAGACATCAAGGACTAGAGGCCATGACTGACCATCCCTTTGACCTCACGGCGGAACTTCTTAGTGCTGGGGCCGTGCGCCTTTCTCCGGAGAAGCCTTTTACATGGGCATCTGGTCTAAAGTCGCCCATATATTGTGACAACAGGCAACTGCTGGGTTTCCCTCATGTACGCACCGCAGTGACAGACGCGCTAATAGCAGCAATACGATCAAGTGAAAAACAACCAACTTTGGTAGCCGGCACAAGTACCGCGGGTATTCCCTGGGCAACTCTAGTTGCAGAGCAGTTAAAACTTCCTCTTGTCTATGTGCGCCCTGAGCCAAAAAAACATGGAATGGGCAGACAAGTTGAAGGCCCAATAGCCGAAAAACACAGCGTTGTTTTGATCGAAGACCTGATTAGCACAGGAGGTTCGAGCATCAAGTGCGTAGATGCCTTGCGGAGCGAAGGGGCAGAAGTAATTGAAATCCTAGCCCTTTTTTCTTATGGTCTAGCCAAGGCAGAGGCGGCCTTTGAAAAGTCTGCGGTGGCATGGAGGGTGCTTGCAACCTTTTCAGACCTCCTTGATAAGGCGGTGGAAACTGGTGCTATTGACCTATCGGGTCAGCAATCGCTTGTATCTTGGCGCAAAGACCCGCAGGCTTGGAGCGATTTGCGCTCCTAAAACTCAAGCCTGGAGTTCTGAATTCAAATAAGTAGTAGGTAAACGATGAAAATTTATACCCGTACCGGAGACAGTGGCGATACAGCACTGATCGGTGGACAGAGAGTTCCAAAAAGCCATCCGCGGTTGGATGCCTATGGCACTTTGGACGAATTAAATTCGATTCTGGGAATATTGCGCCTACATACATCCTCCCAAACAATGGGTGATGATATCTTGCGACTCATTCAAAAAGACTTGTTTGTGGTGGGAGCAATATTGGCCAATCCTGCAAGTAATTTATCCGAAGCAGTCAGCCTTCTCTTTGCACCAGAAAAGATGGAGGAAGATATAGACCGCCTCACCGCTTTAGCACCTGCACTCAAGACCTTTATTCTTCCTGCAGGGTGTTTAGCCACAGCAAATGCCCACCACGCTAGGACGGTATGCAGAAGGGCAGAGCGGCTTGCCGCCAGCCTTTTCGCAAGTTCAGAAGCTCCCCAGTGGGTAGTGGCATATCTGAACCGCCTCAGCGACTGGCTATTTGCTCTAGCGAGGGCAGAGAATGCTGTCGCAGGGATAACTGAGGAAACGCTGTGACTGGCATAACTAATACCCACTGCTACCATGATTTTCATCTGAAAGCTGAAAACTTTGAACTAGCATGAGATATTTGATTTCTAGGACAGATGGAATCGGCGACCTAGTCGTTACGTTGCCCGTCCAGAAAGCTATTTTAGGTAACGACCCATTAGCCCATGTCTATTGGCTGGTAAAACCAGAAGTAGCACCAATCCTCAATAATTTACCTGCAATTTCTGGCATATTACTCCGAGGTAAAGGCACTGATTTAGAACTGCAAATCAGAGATATTAGCCCTGACGTGGTACTCAATATCGGGCATCGCGATAGGGCGGTTATTCCTGCCGCTAAAAAAGCAGGAGTGCCAGTGCGGGTGGCGCGCCCTAGGGGCTTGGGGCAACTCATGTATGCCACCCACAGGATATGGACAAAGCGTAGCGGGTCTGGCCGCCATGAATGTGAACACTCTCTGGATTTTCTGAAACCTCTCGGATGGTCTGACATCCATCCATCAATCCCAAGCCTTGTACTTACAAGTGAAGAAATACAACATGGGCAGAACGAACTACAGGCAATACCCACTCCAAGGCTCGGAGTCATATTAAAGGGTAGTGGTAGTGGGGCTTTTCCAAGTAAATCATGGTGGGATAAATTGATGATTGCGTCTACTAAGTCCGGCTGGAATCCTGTAATTCTTTCCCCTCCTGAAGATTGTCTTCTATCCCCAACAGACTTGAGGGGCTTGATGGGGCGTATCGTCGCGTGTTCTGCCATTATTGGGCCAAGCACGGGACCAACGCACCTTTCGGCGGCTCTGGGCAAGCCCACATTATGCCTGATGGGGCGCAGATTATGTCATGGGCCAGATCGGTGGGCACCCCTTGGAAACAAGGTTGAAGTTCTTCAATACCCAGGAGAAGAAGATGACCTTGGCGATGGAATGGATCGTCTGGCAGTTGATACAGTATTAAATGCTCTGGAGAAATTTCGTTGATCTCTGTCCCCGGCCCAACCTTGGTTCGCTTTCCCCGTTTCGTGGGGGATGCAGTAATGCACCTGCCAATCCTGAGATTGCTTCGACAACAGATGTATATTTGGCCAATTGGGGTATGGGGGCCTGCCGCAACGCTTAACCTCGTAGCGGACAGAGAAATTGGCCTCGTTGACTTCGTAATACCTGAAACCGAAAAAATCGGAGCCATTGGCCTTTCAAAAATAATCAAAAATCACAATCCGGACACGACAATATGCTTTACAAAATCGTTGCGACCTGTAATAGCGGCCCGTCTTGCAAATGTCCCGGAAAGAATTGGCATCAGCGACAGCGGTGCATTTATGTTGAATACACACCACGCCCCATTCCGGAAAACAAATGGCCACTTCATTTTGAGATATTATAACGCTCTAAAAAAAAGATGGCCTAATATACCTGCCATGCCCTATGCCGATTATCAGCCCACAGCCCAAGTAGAAAAGCCCAGAACAGAATATATTTGTCTCATGCCTGGTTCCGTATGGCCATCCAAGGCTTGGCCTCCTGAGCACTATAGGGAATTGGCAGATAAAGCAAGGCAGTCTGGGTTACAGATTGTAATACTTGGAACCTCATCGGAAGCTCAACTGGGAGACTATATCCTAAATGGCCGTGGCCTAAATCTGTGCGGGCAAACCGACCTGAGTCAAGCGGCGGCATGGCTACATGGCGCATATGGCGCAATCGGAAACGATTCTGGCCTAAGCCACCTTGCCGCGGCTTGTGGGACTCAAACGATTGCGATCTTTGGACCTACAGACCCCCAAGAGTCTGCCCCCTGGGGACAACGAGTCACAGTAATCAAACTTCAGTTAAAGTGTTCCCCATGCTTTAAGAGGAAATGCCCCTTACCATGTAGAAATTGTATGATGGAAATAACACCAAGGCAGGTTTGGGATAGCCTACAGTGAGGCACAGGCGCACTTGCCACGACTATTTGTATCAACAATTCAGTGCTCTGCCATATACTGCGCGGGCGGCTTCGGGGAATGCCTCGTTTAGGGATGGATGCGGATACATCGTATGTATTAAATTGTCTACAGTCAACTGTCCAGCAAGGATTGCCACGCTGGATGCTACTAATTCTGTTGCTTTGGGGCCGAGGATATGGATACCCAATATCTGCTTTGTACTGGCATCTGCAACTACTTTAATGAAGCCATGAGGCTCGCCCATGATGTTGGCCTTTGCCAGAGGCATGAATGGAAAAGAACCAACTGAAACATCTATACCCTTTTCCCTCGCTTTGCTTTCTGTCAACCCTATGCTACCGACTTCGGGGTCGCAGTATGTGCAACTCGGTATGCGATCATAATCAATGGCGTGTGGTTCTATGTCTATCCCTAACTCTCTTGCCGCATGTTCGACTGCCACAATCCCCTCATCTGATGCCACATGAGCTAACATTGGCGTTCTAACAATGTCACCAATGGCATAAAGCCCCGGCTCTGCGGTCTGCATAAAGTTATTTACGTTTACAGTGGCTCTGTCAATTACTGCCACAGTATTTTCTAAGCCAATGCCAGCAGTAACCGGTTGGCGACCAACTGCCACTAAGAGATATTCGCCTTCAACAACCCCTGCTTTTTCGCCTTCAAGTGTGCAGGTAACTTTGTCTGCATGGCGTTCAACATTTATAATTTTTGTGCTCACCCTGACATCAATCTTGTAGGGCTTGACAAAAATCTTTGCCAACTCTGCCCCGATAGCTTCATCTTCTAGTGGCAGGAGGCGATCCATGTACTCCACAAGTGTCACCTTAGAACCCAAACGACTAAACACACTGGCAAATTCTACCCCAATAGCCCCTGCACCCAAAATGATCAAACTCTTTGGTAGTTCAGACATATTAAGTATGTGGTCGCTACTTAGCACCCTTACGCCATCTACCTCTAGGCCGGGTAGGTCTTTTGGAATGGAGCCGGTTGCCAAAATTATTTTTTTTGCCTCATGAATTTCATCTTCAACTTTTACCCTTCCGCCACCGAGCAACTGGCCAAATCCCTTGATCATTGCCACCTTATTTTTTTTCATAAGGTATTCTATGCCTTTGGAATTTTTAAGCAGGATGCGGTTTTTGCGCTTAATTATTGTTGGTAGATCGGGTTGCAGAGCATTTGGATCAATGCCTCTGATGCCAAAATCTGTGGCTTGTTGCATCTGTTCAAAGCGGTGGGCTGTTTCCAGCCATGCCTTTGCTGGCACGCATCCACGGTGCAGACATGTGCCGCCCATCGCCGAATCTTTTTCTACGATAGCTGTATTTAGGCCAAGTTGAGCAGAACGGATGGCGGCAATATATCCCCCAGGCCCAGAGCCGATGACAATCAAATCATAGTTGGCCATGCCTAACCTCCATATAGCATGTTCAAAATTTATGCTCTCGCTTCAGTCAACCATCTTTCAGTATCAATGGCGGCCATGCAACCACTACCTGCGGCTGTGATCGCCTGACGATAGACATGATCCTGTACGTCCCCACAGGCAAAAACCCCAGGGATACTAGTCTTACTCGACCCCTTTTCAGTTAACAGATAGCCATTTTCATCCAGTGGCAGTTGATCTTTGAAAAGGGCTGTATTCGGCTGGTGGCCTATGGCTACAAAGAGTCCATCGATCTTTAATTCGGACAACGAGCCATCTTTGGTATTTTTTAGTAGCAGAGACTTAATGCGTTCTACCTTGTCTCCACTCGGAAATTCTTTTGTTTCAGTTAATATTTCTGAGATTATGCTATTCCATGCAAATTCGATCTTGGGGTTAGACATTGCCCTTTCCTGCATTGCAATAGAACCTCTAAGGGCATCCCGTCTATGAATAAGAGTCACCTTGGTTGCGTGGTTAGTCAAATAAATTGCCTCTTCCAATGCCGTATCTCCCCCGCCCACTACGGCTACTTCCTTACCCCTATAGAAAAATCCGTCACAAGTAGCGCAGGCAGAAACACCTCCACCCCCACGTGATAGTTCTTCGTCCTTACCAATGCCAAGCCACTTGGCTGAAGCTCCGGTGGCAATAATCAGCGCAGAACAAGTGTAGTCGCCACCATCTGTATTTATTTTGAAGGGGCGGGAAGACAGATCAACCATCGAAACCGTTTCCGGCCTTACCTCTGCTCCTAGCCTAAGTGCTTGCGCTCTCATTTCCTCCATTAAAGCTGGGCCAGCAACCCCATCCCGGAAGCCGGGAAAATTCTCGATTTCGGTAGTAATCGTTAGTTGCCCTCCAGGTTGATGGCCCTCAAAAACCAAGGGAGACAAGTTTGCTCTAGCTGTATAAATAGCCGCAGTGTAGCCCGCAGGGCCAGTTCCAATGACGATGACTTTTCGATGCAAACTAGCCATAGACCCTCCAAGGAGCTTGCCCTAATTATAATCTAGTATCTTGCAGTTCTTCGACTATCGTCTTGGATTGTGCGTGTTAAAAAAAACGGCTCTTTTTCAGAGCCGTTTGGTCGGGCAGAAAAAACAATCTATGCCTTAGTGACGTTGGAGGCTTGGGGGCCTTTTTGTCCTTCTGTTACGTCAAAGTTGACTCTCTGGTTTTCCTGCAGGGCGCGATACCCCTGCTCCTGAATCGCTGTGTGATGTACAAAGAGGTCTGCCCCTCCATCATCAGGAGCGATAAAACCGTACCCCTTTTCTGCGTTGAACCACTTTACCGTGCCTTGAACCATGCTAAAACCTTGTAAAATTAGCTTGAATTGTATAAAAAAAACCGCGTTTCTCTTCAAGCCAAAGAAAAGGGCCGAACTGACACCATCGTCAGAAACTGCAATTATTTTGTCCTGTTATTGGTATAAAGTCCAGTAATTTTATGCAAAAGTGCAAATTTTTCTTTGAAAAAGTTCACCCCTCGATCATTTTATGGTGACAAATTGCCTCTCGGTTGCCCCCATCTGGGCGGTTGCGATTAAACTTAAATATGCTGACAACTTAGCGAGGGCGACAATGAACCCAAAATTTTTGGATCACCTGACTAGCGAAACCCAATCCCTGAAAGACCAGGGGCTTTACAAGCTGGAGAGAACCATTACCACCCCCCAGCAACCCCAGATGACAGCCAATGGCAAAAAGGTGGTGTGCCTGTGTGCCAACAACTACCTTGGCCTCTCAAACCACCCGGAACTGATAAAAGCCGCCAAGGGCATTATGGATACTCATGGTTTTGGAATGGCCAGCGTGAGGTTCATATGTGGTAAGCAAGATATCCATGAAGAGCTAGAGGCCAAATTGGCCACATTTTTGGGGATGGAAGCTACCCAATTATATTCCAGTTGCTTTGATGCCAATGGAGCAATCTTTGAACCACTGATGGGGGAAGAAGATGCTATTATCTCTGACGAACTTAACCACGCATCCATCATAGACGGCATACGCTTAAGCAAAGCCAAGAGATTTCGCTACAAAAATAGTGACATGGCAGACCTTGAAGCCAAGCTAAAGGAAGCAGTAGCCAATTCTAGGTTTGTGTTGGTAGTTACAGATGGCGTTTTCAGCATGGATGGCTATATAGCCAAGCTACGTGAAATATGTGACTTAGCAGAAAAATATAATGCCTTGGTTATGGTTGACGATAGTCATGCAGTGGGATTTATGGGAAAAAATGGACGCGGAACCCATGAACACTGCGGAGTAATGGGGCGCATCGACCTATTGACAGGTACTTTTGGTAAAGCATTGGGGGGAGCTAGTGGTGGCTACATTGCCGGCAAAAAAATTATCATTGACTGGTTACGACAAAAGGCCAGGCCATATCTATTTAGCAATTCAGTGGCACCATCCATAGTGTCTGCAACCACCAAAGCACTGGAATTGCTCGAAAAAAGTGGCGACTTGATAACAAAGGTTCACGAAAATGGTCGCTACTTCCGCTCTAAGATGGAGGCACTCGGCTTTGCGCTTCAACCAGGAGAACACCCCATAGTTCCAGTAATGCTCTATGACGCGCCCCTAGCGCAACAATTTGCCGCCAAGTTATTAGATGAGGGAGTTTACGTTATTGGCTTCTTCTTCCCTGTAGTCCCCAAGGGGCAGGCTAGGATACGCACCCAGATGTCTGCCGCCCACACTAGGGAAGACTTGGACATAGCTATAAACGCCTTTGCCAAAGTAGGCAAAGAGTTAGGAGTCATCAAGTAGGGTATGTCTGTGGGATAGAGTCTTTCATTTACGCATATTGTCTGACATCAAAACAGCCCCCCTGCTTCTTTTTGTAATCTTTGAAATGCCAGCTCGCAATACTTTTCGTCTATCTCAACTCCGATACCAATCCGGCCATGAAGTTCGGCTTCGATAAGCGTTGTTCCGCTACCCATGAAGGGGTCGAACACTACGTCGCCTTCATAGCTAAATAATTTAATACAACGCTTCGGTAGCTCGCGAGGGAAAGGTGCTGGATGTTTAATTTTTTTTGCACTTTCACCATTAAACGTCCAAAGGCCATTTGTCCAGTTCATAAATTCTTCTTTTGTTATTGTTGATATTTTGCTTCCGCCCACCTTTTTCCAACTTTCCTTGTAAAGGATAACAATTAATTCGACTGGGGCTATAACATGTGGAGCAGAGGCTGACATGAATGACCCCCAGGCAGTACGCCTTGAAATATTACCTTCGTTCCAAATAATCGTGGTCATATATTTCCAACCAACTTGTTTGGCGATGGTTGTCAAATCTGCGCCGATGCTCTGATGCCCAGATTTATTTTTGTCAAGCGGGATATTCAACAACAGCCTTGTAGCAGGCTTGCTCCAAACAAAGCAGTTGGTAAGCCAATTTCTGCTAAATGCCAAATATTCTTCATGCGACAACAAATCGTTGCTAGACCCGTACTCCATGTTGACGTTATATGGCGGCGAAGTGATGATGATGTCTATAAACTCTGTGTCAAAAAGTGTTTTGTCGAGGATGTTAGCATTGATAATCGTTGCGTTTCTATACTTCAATATTCCGTTATCTTTGTGTTGAAGAATGTCCATACAGTGCCATTGTAACATCGGAAAACGAATTAGCAAAGCTACTATTGCTGATACCAAGTTGCGCTCAATTGGGCACTCATTGCAATATTGCTACAGCAACCGTCCTTTTACTTCCATTGTGTTGAGATATTCAAAAACTGTTGCAGGCTGATACATTATTTGGTGTTCTTTGCATACACTCTCAAAAATGCCCATGAGCCTCTTGCTGTTTGGGCTGTTGCAGAAGTAGGAATCGCCAAATTTTTGCTCATACTTATGTTTTAGGTCTGGGAAAAAACGATCCAATTGTTCATAAAAATATTCTCGGTTCCCCTTGCGGAGAGTCATGCCAAACCCAAAGCATAAAATACCCTGCACCTTAGCTTTGATGCAATAATCCAGCAACCCCAGCAGATTTTCTTCTGTATCATTTATGAATGGCAATATAGGGCATAGCCATACCACTGTAGGAATTTTGGCATCCCTCATGCACTCCAACACCTTAAAGCGTTCTAGCGTGGTAGAAACGTTAGGCTCTATAATACGGCACAAACATTCGTCAAAAGTAGTCATTGTCATTTGCACAACACATTTTGTTTTAGAGTTGATTGCAATAAAAACATCCAGATCACGCATGATTCGGGCTGATTTTGTGAGTATTGCCAAGCCAAAGCCATATTTTTCGACCAGCTTTATACACTGTCTGGTACTTTGCAATTCATTTTCAAGGGGTATATATGGGTCGCACATTGCGCCTGTGCTTACCATACATGGTTTTCGGCGACGGCGGAGCTGGGCTTCCAATATCGCTGGTGCGTTGCGTTTTACTTCGATATCTTCAAAATCATGCAAGATTTGATAACATTCGCTTCTGCTGTCGCAATAAATACACCCATGAGCACAGCCACGATATAGATTTATTCCGTTTTTTGGAGAGAGGATTGTTTTGAAGTCGGCATAGTGCATTGATCAAAAATCCAGAAAAAAACTGCTTTTTTCCAAACTGGGTCGAATCGGCACAACTTGGTATGACCCATGTTATTATTATCCCTGTGTAGCGTTAGTGAAATAAGTCAAAATATGACATTGGTAACAGGTTAGGACTACAATATGAAAATCGCTATGGATATGCTGTGTTGTGTTTTTTCCAATGCCCTGGACATCATTGAGCAGGAACAACTTGGGGCAAGCGAAAGGCACGGCATGAGGATAGGTGTGATTTCTGCCGCGATGGGGAGACATCTGGGCTATGATGAAGACAAGCTAATATCTATGGCTATTTGCGCCATGTTTCATGACAACGCCCTGACCGAATACAGTCTTGCAGAAAAGCAGGGAGTAGGTATTGAACGAAATATGAATCTTCATTGCGAGGTGGGTCAGGCAAATGTTTCATGGTTGCCATTCAAAACAAATATAGATGGTTTTATTTTGTATCATCACGAGAGGGGCACAGGCAAAGGCCCATACCGCAAGCGGGAGGGCGAATATCCTGAAGAGGCCGCGCTAATAGCGGCGGCAGACTTGGTGGATGCCACCTACCACCTCCAGAGGATCACCCCCGCCGACCTGCCGTCACTTAAGGACAAGTTAGAAAGGGAGGCAGAAGCCTATTCTACTCGCACAGCAATGAATGCCCTATTGGAAGTGTTGGATGAAGAAATGCTGGAGTGTTTGAAGGATGAAAACATTTATCAGACTATCGAACATTGCCTACCAAAGTGGGAAGTAGAATTAAGTGACCCCAGCGTAATCCGCATCGCAGGTTTTGTTGCAAGAGTGATTGACTACAAGTCGGAGTTTACACACAGACATACCGCCCAAATAGCCAACCGAGCGTGGCGAATGGCCGAGCACTATGGCTATTCAAAAGAAGACAAAGCGGCACTATTTTTGGCCGCCGGGCTACATGACATAGGTAAGATTGCAACACCTACAGCAGTTTTAGAAAAGCCAGGCCGCCTTACTGACGAGGAATTTGGGATTATTAAAGAACATGTAAGGCACTCCCATGATTGGCTAGGCAGGGTGCCAGGCTTTGAAAAGATAAGGGATTGGGCGGCCAATCACCACGAAAAAATTGATGGAAAAGGCTATTCTTTTGGTAAGAGTGGCGAAGAGCTAGACTTTAACTCCCGCCTAATTGGTTGCATTGATATTTATCAAGCTGTTTGCGAAAAGAGGCCATACCACGATGCCCGCTCACATGCCGATACCATGCCCATACTCAACGACATGGCAGACAAAGGTCAGATCGATGCAAAGATTGTCAAAGACATGGATGAAGTAATGGCCGAATATTCCCTAAAAGATTTGCCCTCACCGCTGGAAAGTTAGGGGATAGGGAAATAGGGATTAGAGACTTTTGCTACTCAAAAAAACCTGACTCTCTCTAACGAAACAATCCTACCCAGCAGTTGACAGTGGCCATCGAGCATGAAGGGTGGATATACCATGTTGTCGCTGGATGCTTGGTACTGGTCGCACCCGACAAGCTGGACCCGCTTTACCATCACAGAGTTACCGGACATCAACATCCATGCACCCGTCTTAAAGCCCGACATCATTGCATTCAAATCAACCAACAACCTGTCATGGCAATAAAAGGATGGCTCCATACTGTCGTCTTCAATATCGATGTAGCAAAGATCGTTTGGGTGGATGCCCATTTTTCTTAAACGGGTCATATCGACATAGATGATTTCGCTCCGATGATTTCCAGAAAGCTCATCATCTTTGCGAGTAGCCTCTATACTGGAGTTGAATCTTGGTATCGGAAAAACCTCTAAGCCTTCAAATGGCGTAGCTCTTGGGTCGGTAATGAATTTTTTGATAGATATATCGAAGAGGGCTGAAGCTTTTTCGAGTACTGAGAGTGATGGCCTAACGCTTTTACTATATAGGATACCCCTGAAGCTGGACTTTGCTAGCCCAAGGGTTGTGGCTATTTCAGCATGGGTTTTGCCGGTCCTACCCTGGAATTCCTCCAGTGCTTTCCTGAAGACATCTCTTTGTGGCCAAACATCCATAATCTAATTTCGCATAGGCTCAATCATTTCATCATATATGAAATTTTGATTGACTGTATATTATTTAATAATATATTATGGTCGAAAGTCGCCTGTCCATTTAGGCGTTTTCTGTTGGGATAACCACCCAGCAATCATCAATCTATTTTTTTTGAGGAGGTCGATTATGACCCTTAAACGTTTTTTCGCAATAGCAGCTTTAGTTGGAGGTGCTTCATTGCCGTCATCTGCACAGGCGACATGCTACATTAATGGCGATTGTGTTAGTGCCCAGCTAACTTCAAACTGGCAGTATGTTATTTTAAGTAACGACTCTAAGGATAAAACTCACACCGTGATTTGGCAAGTCCATGGCCCAGATGGTAGGGTCATTATCACTCCTAGATCGGCCAGAGTTGGCCCTAGGACCCCGGGAGTAAGAGGTAGTGGCACAGCTCAGATTAACCTTGGAATGAGCGTTCCTGAAAATTCCTATGTAACAGTTCGTAAACCAGATTAGATTACTTCCCTGCTTGACTGTATACCTTAATACCACCGTGCAACCATGGGATTGCACGGTGGGGTGGCTAGTGGCCGAAAGTTATAGCAATTCAACTATTGAGAATATTCCCTAAAGGATTATGATTTGAAACCATAACCACGGATTTGGTTATTGTGAGATCGTGGTAAGCATATAGCTATTGAGGCACGCTAGGAAGTTCTTTCCCAGCGTCACCTTCGTTATGTAGGCAACTCCTTAGCATATAGCAATTCAACTACAAAAAGCTGAACCGCTATAATTTATCTCCAACAACCTGTCCAAAAATGGCTCAACTTCAATAGAATATACCTATGACCTTTGTTCACCTCCACACCCATACCGAGTACAGCCTACTTGATGGCCTTACCCGCATTCCGGACTTGGTTGAAAAGTGTGTTAGGGAGGGTATGCCGGCTGTGGCTATCACCGACCACGGCAATATGTTTGGGGTAATGCGCCTTTTTGTGGAGTGTGAAAAAACTAATGGCGCAGTAAAACCCATATTTGGATGCGAGGTGTATGTAGCCCCCCGTTCTCGCCATGAGCGCAAGACTGAGGCTGTAGCTTCTGTATCGGAGGGGTTGGAGGACTGCCATGACCAATCTGGACAGAGGGATTCGGGCTACCACTTAGTGTTACTGGCAAAAAATCCCCAGGGATTTACCAATCTATCTAAGCTCGTAACACTTGGATTTACTGAAGGTTTTTATTATAAGCCTCGGATTGACAAGGAATTATTGGCGCAGTATTCGGATGGCTTGATCTGCCTTTCGGCCTGTTTGGGGGGAGAAGTACAGGCAAAGCTACTTTCTGGCAATATGGAGTCTGCCGAAAAGGTAGCTAGGGAATATAAGGAAATTTTTGGCGACGACTACTATCTGGAAATTGAGGATCAGGGTTTAGAGCCTGAAAAACAGATAATACCCCTCCAGTTTGAATTGAGCAAAAGAACAGGCATTCCGCTAGTGCTAACTAATGACTCTCATTATTTAGATCATGGCGATGCAGACCTACATGACACACTGCTCTGCATAGGCACAAAAAAGGTAAAGACTGATACCGACCGGATGCGTTTCCCTGGCGATCAGTTTTATGTTAAAACTCCGGCGGAAATGGCTCTCCTTTTTCCTGAAAGACCAGATTTGCTGGAAAGAACGCTGGAAATAGCCTCCAAAATTGACTCCTTTCCTCTTAAGAGAAAACCTGTCACTCCCAACTTTCCTGTCCCTGATGGCTTTGAGTTAGATGGCTATTTTGTTCATATTTCTAGGGAGTGGTTCGAAAAACGCATTGCAGAAAGTCGCCCCCTCTGGGCAAATGGATGGCTAAAGCATCCAGAGAAGGCCTACAGAGAACGCCTTGAGTTTGAATTATCCACTATCCTCAAGATGGGTTTTCCGGGCTACTTTATGATGGTGTGGGATTTTATCGCCAAGTCCAGGGAAATGGGTGTGCCTGTTGGCCCTGGACGCGGCTCTGCCGCTGGTAGCATTGTGGCATGGGCACTCAAAATAACTGACATAGACCCCATGCAGTACGGGTTGCTCTTTGAGAGATTCCTTAATCCAGAACGCGTTTCGCTACCAGACGTGGATATAGACTTCTGTCGCGATGGGCGACAGAGCGTGATTGACTATGTGACAGAAAAATACGGAAGGAATAGGGTTTGCAACATTGTCACCGTCAATAAGATGAAGGCTAGGGCGGCGATTAAGGATGTCGCAAGGGTTTTTCAAAAAGAGGTTAATTGGTCAAACGACCTAAATAAACTTGTGCCGAAGGAATTAGGCATCACCGTTAGGGGAGCCATAGAAAAATCCGAACAGCTACGGGGACGCTACATAAAAGATGACCAGGGCGAGAAGGAAATCTTGGATATAGCTTCCAAACTTGATGGCATTGCTCGAAACGCAGGGGTACATGCCGCTGGAATAATCATTGCGCCTGATGAGTTAACTGAATTTGCTCCACTATGCAAGGACAAAGACAATAAGGTAATGTTGCAGTACGACAAGGTGGATGCCGAATTAGCTGGCCTGCTAAAGGTGGACTTCTTGGGATTGGAAACCCTAACCCAGATAACAATAATTCAGGAGTATATTGCAAAACGACACGGCAAACCTGTAGACCTAGTGTCTGTCCGTAGCTTTGACGACCCAAAGACATTACGCCTCTTCTGTTTGGGTGACACCGATGGAGTTTTTCAGTTTGAATCTGGGGGTATGAGGCAACTGCTACGCGCACTCCAGCCCGACCGCTTCGATGACCTCATAGCATTGAATGCCCTATTCCGCCCTGGCCCCCTGGGCGCAGGCATGGGTGAAACGTATGTCAACAGAAGGCATGGGCGAGAGCAGATTGACTACTTAATGCCTGAGCTAGAGCCAATCCTGAAACCTACTTATGGGGTGATCCTGTATCAAGAACAAGTGATGCAAATAGCCCAGGCAATAGCTGGTTATAGCCTTGGGGAGGCGGACGAACTGCGCCGTGCAATGGGGAAAAAAGATACAGAAAAAATGAAAAAGGAAAAGGAAGGCTTTATTGAAAGGGCTTTGGCTAGGGGATTTACGGAGAACAAGGTGGCAGAGCTCTTTGATGTCATAGTACATTTTGGAGGCTATGGCTTTAATAAATCCCATAGTGCGGCCTATGCTATGATTGCCTTTGAGACTGCATATCTGAAGGCAAATTACACGACAGAGTTTATGGCTGGCTTACTTAGTACGAAGAGTCAGCGCACGGAGGATATTGCAAAATATATCGCAAACTGCAAAGAGCAAGGTATACAGGTGCTAGGCCCGGACATAAATGAAAGCAACGAGGATTTTACGATAACAAAGGATGGAAAAATTCGCTTTGGGTTGGCGGCTATTAAGGGTATAGGGGAAGCCGCGCTAAAGGCAGTAATGGAGGCCAGGGAGGCTGAAGGCGGATTTGAGGATATTTTCCATACCCTAAAAAGTTCTGACCTGCAAAAAGCAAACAAAAAAGTATGGGAAAGCCTAATTAAGGCTGGGGCATTCGACAGCATGGAGCCAAATCGGGCCGCCATACTACAAGGACTACCAAATATCATCGAAAGTGCCAGTAGGGGCAGTAAGGCCGCTAGTGGTATGGTGGGTCTCTTTGATGACGCTGAAATGGCCTCTATTGGCGAATCATGGACAATTCCAGAGGGCGTAACCCCTTGGAACCGCCGAGAGAGGCTCAAGGCTGAGCGGGAAGTTTTAGGCCTATATGTTTCGGGGCATCCGCTTGAAGAATATGTCGATGCAATAAAAGTACACACCAGCGGTAATATAGCGCACCTGAAAGAATTGATTGCCGCAGGAAAGTTAAAGGACAAAGATGAAGTTTTTATTGCTGGCCTGGCATCTGAAGTGATCATCAAGACCAACAAAAATAATGAACAATGGGCAATCATCACGCTTGAAGACTTAAAAGATAAGGCCGAAGCCTTGCTTATGGCTACTTCATTTGACCAAGCAACCAAGCAGAAAACAAAGCCTTTTGCTACCTACAAACACTTGGCAATGCCAGATACCTTACTGATGGCAACCGGGGAGCTACGGATAGAAAGTGCGGATACCCATCGTGAAGACGAGGAGGAATCTAGCGAGCAAATAAATATTAAGGTATATGTAAAAAAATTAGAGCCTCTAGAACATTTTCAGGGACGTGGCTTCACCGGGGCAATAATTGAACTGCCCCAAGGCGAATATCCGCAAACATTATTGGATTTTTTGAAACAAAACAAGGGCAATCTGCCCCTATTGCTAAAATATAAGGCCACAACCGGTGAAATTGTAGATATCAGGGCAGGGTCTAAACTAGGACTAGCCTTCAACCCCGACCTGGCAGAGCAATTAAAAACCAAGACTGGATGTACGATCAAGTGGCTACATTGATATAGCGGTTCCAATCCTGAGGGGTTGTTATTTTTGGGTTGGAAGAAGGTGATGGTATCACTTTTACTCGTAAACCCATCGCCTCCAATATAGAGGCATCGTCGGTACCTTCAAAGCTATTATTTGTTGCCCATTCAAAGGCCTTTTTCCATGTTGCTAACAAGGCCACTTGCGGAGTTTGGGCACGATATATTTGTTCCCTTGGTTCTGTGGCAATTATTTGTAAATCACTATCGACGCGTTTTAAGGTGTCTGTGGATACCTCGGCAAGCACCGCGCCATCCCAAGACCCCAGTGCTTGCACTGCCTCGTAGACTGCTACTGATGGCGGAAATGGCCTCACGGCATCATGGATCATTACCACTGCAGATGGGTTGTTGGGCAACAAAGCGATTGCCGCCGAAACGCTTTCCTGTCTTGTTTTGCCTCCACTTATACACCAATGAGGCACTGGGAATGTCCATTCAGAAACTTCTGCTACTCGTGTTGGTGGAAGGGCAAGAGCAATCCCATCAATTTTAGGCATGTCCGGGGCAAAAAAAGCCTGTACTGTGACCATTAGTAAGGGCTTGCCACCCCAATCCAAAAATTGCTTGGGAATATCTGTACCCATCCTCAAACCGCTCCCGCCTGCTGGAACAACCAAATAAATCATAGGCTAGGTCTCTCGATTGATAAATGGCTCAAAACGCCTCTTTTTGGTGCGATTGATTATATCCTGGAGATTTTGGATAGCTATAGCCAATTGTTTCAAGGGGGTATGCCGTAGATAGCCCTTGGGCAATACTATTGGGTCAATGAGTGATAAAAATAGGGCAGGAATATTTACATTTGTTATTGATAGGGGCAGGTATGAATCCATCATCGCTAAGTCTGGTCTGGTATTTGTTGGTTGGTATTTAGTTCGCACCAACCCCTTATATGCCTGAACCCGGACTTGGGCAACACCTTGATCCAATATCCCTATTTCCTTTGCGGCTCGCATGGAAATATCAATGATTCGCCCCTTGATGAATGGGCCTCTATCGACAACTCGCAGAATGGTACTGCGCCCATTGGATAAATTTTCCACTCTGACAATTGTTCCAAATGGCAAGGTTTTATGGGCGCAAATCATCGCTTGAGAGTCCATTATTTCCCCGCTGGCTGTAAGCCGGTGCTCAAAATCGTCTTTGGCACTGCCATGTTGTCCTCCATACCAGCTTGCAAGCCCTGTCTGATAGAAAGAGGTGTCAACAACGTTTTCACCAATTTGATTTATTCCATCTACTATCATTTTTTTTCCCAAGCCTGCCCAGACTCTGATGACGGGCTTTAGGCAGTGGAGGCAAAAAATCGCCGCTATGAATAGGGCAAGGCTAGGCGCAATCCTACGCACAAATCTCAAAAATCCACCTGTGTACACCGGCCTGAGGTTCCGCTCCAGGTGAATCTGGATGTCTTTGAATTGAACCTGGAAGAATTGGCTGGCATTACATGGTATTACGCCAAAAAACTTCATAGGCCTCCACCAAAACATGCAAGGTCTCTTGCCCCGACATAAGCCATTATACCAATTGTCAGTTGTCAATTTCAGTTATTTCAATTTTGTTGGCTTTCTGCAACTGCTACTTGCTTATATAGCTATTTACGTTTTTGTTGTTCACTTATACCAAGTTGCACCCATACGGGAGCAACTTGGTATAACGGCAATGCGAAAGCAGTGCCCGCAGAAGGAAGGTGAAGAAAACAAGATACCAGCAAGCGTGTCCGAAATAACAAGTTTCCAAAAATACTTGGCGTGGCAGT
>WRHW01000020.1 GCA_009783055.1 Holophagaceae bacterium | reverse complement strand
CAACCTCGATAAATTTGGCAGACTTGGTGGCACGCTAGCAGGTTCTTTTCCAGCGTCACCTTCGTTATGCGAGCAAATCCCGACCCTAGTGCAGTGTAACATTTAAGTGTTACACTGCACTAGATGGCACTATATATAGTATCTATGCTAAGTACAAATGTCACCGATGCAGTGGTTTTTGTAAATTACCTTGGGTTGGCGGCGGTTGGGAAGTGACTCCTTGGGTTTCCTGATTACCTGTGCCTCTAAATAGTTCTGCAACAGCTCCCAGCGAACTCAGCGCAGAAGCGGCTTCAGTAGGTAGGAAAATCTTCGTTGCTTTGCCGTCAGCTACCTTTTCAAGTGCCTCGAGGCTACGGATAGCGATGAGACCTGGGTCTGGATTTCCGGCATGGATGGCGTTGAAGACTGTTTCAATTCTAAATTTTTCGGCATCGGCCAGCGTACGAACAGCCTGAGCCTGACCTTCGGCTTTGATGATAGCACTCTTTCTTTCACCTTCAGCCCTCAGGATTTGGCTTTCTCTTTCGCCTTCTGCCTTGAGAATGGCACTCTGCTTAAAGCCTTCAGATTCGAGAATAGCGGCTCGTTTTTCGCGCTCTGCCTTCATCTGCTTGGACATGGCATTAGTAATATCTGATGGTGGTTCGATTTTTTGGATTTCTACTCGGACTACCTTTACGCCCCATTCATCAGTTGCCTCATCTAATACCTGCCTGAGTTGTGAATTAATTTTTTCTCTACTGGAAAGAGTTTGATCCAGCTCCATTTCGCCTACGATATTCCTCAAATTTGTCTGAGCCAATTTGACGGCGGCGTATTGGAAGTTGACAATGTTGTAGATGACACGAACCGGATCTGTGACTCTGAAATATATTACCGCGTCAACCGTAACTGCCGCATTATCTCTTGTTATGACTTCCTGTGGGGGTACGTCAATTACCTGCTCACGAGTATCAACCTTCAATATTATCTGAAAGAAAGGAAGGATAAACGTCAGGCCGGGTTTCCTTGGTGGGGCGGAGTACTTGCCCAAGGTCTCTACGACACCCTTTTCGTATGGCCTAATAATTCTGAGGGCTTTGGAAGCCAATATTAAGAGAAAAAAACCTATAATGACAATAATTGTTACATTATTGCTGGAAACTTCTGCAAGTAATCCCATAACTACTCCTTGGAAGAATTTGAATTGAGGCTACTACTTACCTGTAGCCTTGTGCCTGTGACGCGAATGACTTCGACTGAAACACCCTTAGCGATAGATGCGTCGCTAACCGCCCTCCAGATCGCCCCGTTTGATAGCCTTACCTGGCCTTGACCACTGACCGGATCGATATCTTCTACAACATGTGCTACTTGTCCTTCGAGGCTGTCCAGCCCCACCGGTGTATTTGGTATTTTCTTCATCCATCTCCGTGCAATGGGGACTACAAGGAAGATTGCAAGCAGGGAAATTGCAAAAAAGACAGACCACTCAACCCAAATAGGCATTTCAAGCATTGCGATAATAGTGGTGGCAAATGCCCCCAGGCTAAAGCAGGCAAAATAAAATATGCCTGGAGTTAGCATCTCTACTAATAGTAGGACTATTGCCAGTACCAGCCATGCGAGTACACTCATCTATTACTCCGTTGAACGCGACATGGTATCAGTATAACAGTTTGGGGCTGAGTATCGACAAAAAAAGCACCGGTGGCGGTGCAAATAATAAGCAACAAGAATAACTAGCTAAGAGCGTTTACCTTTAATGTTAGACGGCTCTTGTGGCGGTTTGCCGCATTTTTATGTAGCACGCCTTTGCGACATGCCTTATCGACAATGCTTAGAGTATTTGGCAGGAGGGCAGATGCTGATACCTTGTCACCTGTAGAAACTACTCCTAAAAAACGCTTGATGGCGGTTTTCATGGCACTGCGATTAGCTCGGTTTCTCAGACGTACTGCTAGATCGTGACGAGCTTTTTTGGCGGCTGACTTGTGATTGGCCATATGACTTGACTCCAGACTCAAACAAAATGCCATAACAGGCAAGGTAATATATTATCAAATACCAAATAGAAGTCAACAAAAAAAATTGTCATGGGCAATCACAGTTCCACAGCCTTGTAACAGCCCCAAGTATGTAATACCATTTCACCTTTCCTCTGCAAGCAATACCTGCTGTAAATCTGCGCCGGGTCAGGCTTTCCATCTGATAACTGATAACTGATAGCTGATAGCTGATAACTGATAGCTGAAAACTGTGAACTAATATAATACCATGAAATGCACAAATGTAATAGCTATTGACCTCAGTAACCAGATGTATGGTATAACTACTCATGGAACTCACTGAATTTACAAACCGTTACAAATACAACCCCAAAAAAGACAAAATAGGCTCAGGTGGCTTTGGGGATGTATTCAAAGCCTATGACACATTCCTTAACAACTATGTAGCCCTAAAAATATCCAAAGTAGAGAATGAAAACATACGCCTAAAAAAAGAAGAGGAGATGGCATCCGGCTTGCCTGATCACCCCAACATAGCCAATTACATTGACTGCCACACATTTGAAACAATTACAGGAGAGCATGACTTTGGCATATTGCAGTATTACGAGCATGGCAACCTAAACCAATTATTGAACAGCCAATCCATATCTTATGAAACGATTAACACCATACTTCGCCAAGTACTAACCGGACTGGAATTTTTGCATAGCCAAAAAATCATCCACCGAGACATGAAACCCCAAAACATCCTCATGGCCATCACACCGGAGGGGGAATATGTCCCAAAGATCACCGACTTTGGCATCAGCAAAAAATTAGATGCAGACAAGAGCCAACTCTTTTCACACTCCCTAACCGGAGTAGGCTCGCTTTCCTACGCCTCCCCCGAACAGCTAAAATCAACGACAATCAGGCGTAACACCGACCTATGGAGTTTTGGAGTCATTGCCTATCAAGCATTTACAGGCCAGTTGCCGTTTACTACAGGTGAAATGGATTCCTCAAGCGAAGCCGGAAGAGAAGAATTATTCCGCCAAATAAAAGCAGGTGAAATACCCGAAACAATCAATAAGATAACCGAGCCTTGGAAGAGCCTGATACTCAAGTGCCTAGTGCCAGACCCCGCCAAACGCATACAGACTGCAAAAGAGTGCTTAGAGATATTGGATGGTAGCAACACAGCACCAAAACGCCCTGCTGTAGAAGAAACTCAGCCAGCTTCCGGAAACCACTATGGCAAAAAAATACCCCCCATACCCTATGAAGGCGAAACAGTAAAACAGCCTACCCCGCTCAACGAAACCCAACCCCAGCCACCTAAGGCGACTACTTGCAGTATTTGTGGACGTGAAGTGCCAGAGGGTAGCAGTTTATGCAGGCAATGTTCTGACCAAATCGACACACCAAATGTTGGTAAAAGGAATCCTGAGGAAGCACAGAAAAAAACAAGTTGGGCAATCCCAGCTATAGTAGCCAGCGTTGTTGCCATAAGTGTTTTTTTCCTGGCTAGACCAAAGCCTCAAGAAACCAATAGTAGACCTGTAGTGCCTTTGATAGAGACACTACCTGCAACACCAAACACTGAGCCAAGCAGTCCTGAAGTACCTGTAGCCGAGCCACCGCCAACAACACCCCCGCCTCAAGAAACTAATGTCAAGCCACCAACCGCAACAACTGCTGATGAGCCAAGGCAGGAGACAATAGCCCAAAAAATAATTAACAGAAGGGAACTTCGTAATTTGAAATTTGGCAAATACGAGTGGCGGGTGCTGGATGTTCAGGGCGATAGAGCTTTAATTTTTGCCGAGGATGTTGTTGAGATAGGCCACCAAATATATTATAACGATAAAGAAAATTCATGGGAAGCCTGTGGGCTCCGCAGGTACCTCAACAGCTCATTCTTGCAAAACTTTACCAATGATGAGTTTCATCAAATTATTGAAATGGAAATCAAAACCAACAATAACCCTCTATTTAACACCTCCGGTGGTAACGATACCCGCGACAGGGTATTCCTGTTGAGTATTGATGAAGTAGCGAAATACTTAGGTAACACCAGCAGTGACAGAAGAAGTGCAAGGCACTGGTGGTGGCTACGGTCACCAGGTGGTCCTTCCAGGGACTCTTATGGTAACGCTGCTTGTGTAAACTATAATGGTGAAGTGAGTTTCCGCGGCTTGATGGGCATCGAAGATACTGGTGGCGTTCGCCCCGCACTATGGATAAAACTGAAATAATGAACCAATCATCACTAAGCACTAGCCACTAACTGAAAACTGAGAACTCTATTAGCTGGCAGTCTGCTTTTGCCCTTTTTTTCGCTTAACTAAGACTAAGGTACATCCATCTTCAGAGCGATTGATAGCAACTGAGTCCATGACTTGTTTCATAAAATATATGCCCCTGCCACTCGGCTTCAATAGATTTTCCGGGAGGTTTGGGTTGGGGACGCTTTCGATGTCCACACCCCGACCCTGGTCTGTTATCTGAATTTCCAACTGGTCTGGCCTGGGGTCAAATTGCACAGACACCTTTTTGTCTATGTCCAACTTGTTTCCATGCCTCATTGCATTTGCGATACCTTCTTGTATGGCCAGCCAAATCCTCTCACCATCGTCTTGAGTGAAGTTCATGTGCTTTATTAGTTCGCCAGCGACAACTTGGATCAGGTCAACAAAGCGCAAATCCGTATTGCAAGTAAGTGTGACTGGGAGAAGGGGTGTTGGGTCTGCCATATCAAAAAACCTCGGAAGTAAAAACTCCGTAAGATATAAGTTAGCCTAAATTGAGCGAAATGTAACAAATGAATTTGAGACTCAGCTAAAAATTTGTTATTCGGTAGAGAGATAACACTTGGATTGTCTTTGCAATTTGACTATCATATCATTTCACCTTTCCTCTGCAAGTAATACCTGCTGTAAATCTGCGCCGGGTCAGGCTTTCCATCTGAAAACTGATAACTGAAAACTGTGAACTGGTATTAGTAGTTCACCATAGGCACAAGCAAACTCGTAATTAGCTTTGCGCTACTGGAAAGTTACAAGCTACCAAAAAATATTTCTTTGCCTGATGGCGCAAACTAGTCACGAGGGAACATCTATTGCAAACGCAAAAATCGGTATTTACCGACTACCAAAAAAACTGCTATATACTTTCATTACGGGCTATGATGTGCAAATTCAGGATTAGCTCTTGGTTAGAAGCTGGTTGTAAACCATTTAGGTGCAACTATTCAGCCAACCTTGACTATTGAGAAAAGAAAGCTCATGTCCACAGTTCCCACCAGAATCGAACTCCCTCGACCCATTGCACCACTTACTTATCTGGCTCCTATTGGTTTAGCAAAGGGGATTAGAGTATTAATAAAAGTGAGGGGTGGGCAAACTTGGGGCGCAGTACTCGGAATTGATGAAAATCCGCCTGAAGTAAAACTCAAACCGATAGAATCAGTTCTTGACCCATTCCCTCTACTGCCTCCTGGATTGCTATCGCTACTCGATTTCGCCGCAACATATTATGGCTGTGGTTTAGCTCACCTTATGGCTCTGTGCATTCCCAACGCTGTACAAGCAGATTGGGGATTGGTATTGCCTGATGGAAGGCGATTGTCTGACCTACGCGACTCTGGCGATTGGATGGCGTTGAGTGAGATTGGAGATAGTTGGCATAGGGGTAAAATTGACCTGCCGACACTCCTGCATCGTCGCAACTTGAGAGGAGCTGGCCTAACAGAGGTGAGGCTTACAGGAGCGCAACATCCTCTAAAAATTACTCAGACCCAGGCAAAGGTGCTCAACAGCCTCAAATCGTCAGGGGGAGTCAAGCTGGAGAGCGATTTACTTAGGGAAACTACAGTAAGTAATTCAGTTCTAGCGGGCTTGGAGCGACATGGCCTTATCGAGCGGACAAAGCGCGTGGATCTTTTGAGTCAGAAACGTGAAGACTTGTTACATAGGCAAGTGACACTAAATGAAGAGCAATGCAAGGTAATGTCAAGTGTAGACCTGTGCCATTTTGGAACACATATGCTGTTTGGAGTTACTGGCTCGGGAAAGACTGAAATCTATTTAGAATTGGCAGAGCGCGTGATGACAACCGGAAAACGTGTACTCTGGCTAGTTCCCGAAATTGGACTGACTCCTCGGTTATTAGCTAGGTTAGAAGCTCGCTTCCCAGGAAAGGTGGCAGTCGGACATGCAGGCTTAAATACTACAGAAAAACAGGCGGACGTTGTTCGTCTATTGATGAATTCTGCTCAATTGTTTGTTGGGGTTCGCAGTGCGGTGTTGGCTCCTTTAAGGGATATTGGGCTAATAGTTGTAGATGAAGAGCAAGAGAGTTCATACAAATCTGATGAGCACCCGCGTATCAACGCCAGGGATATGGCCATAAAACGGGCACAAATAGAGGATTGCCCTGTTGTATTAGGCAGTGCAACCCCTAGCCTGGAGAGCTGGTATGCCGCCACTACAGGGAGATATAAACTACATCGCCTGACCCAGCGTCCGGCTGGTTCAAATTTGCCAATGGTTCAGGTTGTAGATTTAAGAGAATGCTATCGTCAAGCCCGGAAAAGGGTGCTCTTTTCGCCAATACTTCTGCATTCAATGGAGGATGTATTGGCGCGTGGTGAACAGTCAATGATCTTGCTCAATAGGCGTGGATTTGAAAACTTTTGGTTCTGTATGGCCTGTGGAAGAACATTAGATTGCCCAAATTGCGACATCAGCCTCACATATCACAAAGGCGCATGGCGATTAAGATGCCATCTGTGTGGACATGAAAGTGTTCCCCCAGAAATTTGTCCTAATTGCTCTGCACAGCATCTAAGGGGAGCAGGTGAGGGAACAGAACAGGTAGAAGACCTATTACAAAATTATTTTCCTGGGGCAAAGATATTGCGATTGGATAGGGATACTACATCAAGGCGTGGCACACTCGAAGCGGCATTATTAGCCGCCGAACATGGTGAAGTTGATATTTTGGTAGGTACTCAGATGCTTGCCAAAGGTCATACATTTCCAAAATTAACACTTGTGGGGGTTCTCAACGCTGACTTGGGCTTGAGAATTTCTGATTTCCGCAGTGCTGAAAGGACATTTCATCTATTGACCCAAGTAGCCGGTAGGGCAGGGCGTGTAGAAAAGCCAGGCAGAGTTATTTTGCAGACATATTGCCCAGAACATCCTGCAATAGTTCATGCAGTAGCACAAAATTTTGAGGGCTTTACAGAAAGCGAGTTGCCATATCGCAAAGCATTTAGTTATCCTCCTTTTGCTTCTTTAGTACTCTTTAGGTCTGAAGGTGACGATGTTGTATCAGCCCGCAAACCACTTGAAGAACTGCGCCACCGCCTAGGGGAGTTCCCTGGGATAAAAATACTAGGCCCGCTAAGTGCTCCAATATCTAGGGTAAAAAATCGCTATTGGCAACAACTAATTATTAAGTCCCAAAACAGAGCAGAATTGAGCCGTATTCTGCAAGAAATATCGTTGGAAAGGGCGAGCCTAGTTCAAATGGATAGAGACCCTATGAATTTTGGTGTTTAGCTATAGTCGTTTAGCTTTTGAAAAGCAAGGCAAGGATAAGCCAATAGTTTGACAAAGCACTTATGCCAAGTTGCGTTCAAATGAATTTGAACGCGAAACGCCAAAGTTTTTGAAAACGCGAGCAAAGCCCGCATTATCAAAAACTAGCGGGTGCCGCATACGCGTCACCTAATACCGAGTTGCAATGCTTTGATTGCAACTCGGTATCAAATAAACTCTACATGAACTTCTTTGAGGTGTTTTTCCTGTAAAACACGCTTTAATCGGCGGAGGATGTTTCTGCGAATATCTAAGTCTTGGGGAAGGTTTGGGTCTTGTAGTGCCTCATTTATTTTTGTGCCAGCGATGATATGAATAATGTCGCTATCTAAAAATACATTTGCCAACTTAGTAGCGGCATTAGGAGGTAAGCGATCAGGATTGTCATATTCATCAAGTATGCGAGCTGTTGCGGCAAGCGTGATAGCACCTTCGGTGACAAGGTCGAATCCAGACATATGCGAAATAGGCGGCATATTTGGATCAAGATTTGTCAAATCCATTTTTAGTGGTGCCTTCAGTTCTCGGCTGATGATGGATGCCGTTGTGCCACCGCAAATAATTTTACTTCCATCAAAGCTAGTGGCACGCTTTGCAAGTTCAGAGTCGCTACTTTTGTTCACCGGTGCGCCTGTAATCACCAACACCTTGCGGGGTTTTCGGAAATAAATTACTCCGCAAGTTGTATCATCCTTGGCCGAGCGGCCATCCAAAATAAAGGCTTGTTCTACAACGACCTTAGCAAGTTGGCGGGCTGAGATATTTGGGTTTTCCAATATCACCTTATGGAGAAATGCCGCCTTTGCTTCTGTCCCCCATCCAAGTGGTGTGGCTTTTTGTCCAACTCCAGCCTGAGTCACCCCATCTGAACAAATAACGATTCTATCGCCGGGTCTGGCTGTAAATCTGGTTTCACGAATAACAGCATCTCTTCCAAAAGATGTGGGTATCCTGATTTCCTCAGTTTGCAGTTGAACAACTTCATTATCATGAACAAGCTGAAATGGAGGATTATCATATTCTATGATGCGAGTTTCCCCCCACTTGGTCATGTCAACAATAGTAAAAGTAGAATATGCTACCTTGCGTTCGCTACAGACAGGCAGTGTCTGCAAAATAGTTTGAGCGGCACGTCCAATATCAGCATCGCCCGCAATATATCTAGTTGCCATAGTTGCAGTTAAAGTCGCCAACACCGAGGCCTTGATTCCGCTTCCAAGGCCATCAGCCAAGACAGAAACAACCCTTCTGCCTTCATCAAGTATTTGCGAGTGAAAGACATCTCCGCAGGCCGCTTGTCTGGCCTTTTTTTTCTGTGCCTGACCCACCTCAATGAAAAATCCGGAGGAGTTAGTGGGCATTGGGAGAATCCTCATTCATTAAGCTGTCACCCATGTTGGATGGCTCCATGCGGAAAGATGAAGTTAGCGAATCTAACATTATTTCAGTTTCGGCGGCGTTTTCTCCCAATAGAAACGCAATCTGCTGAACTGTGGTGACATTTTTATGTATGACCTCTTGAGCCTTTTGGATGATCTGCTCGCGCTGTACCGCTGGCTCTGTAATGTCTTGTAAAACACCTCCTACAATATGATCTAATTCGATGGAAAAAATTGTGAGTCGCAATAGCTTATTACCAATTCGTACATCTTTTCGCATGTCATGTACTTCTTTTTCGAGTCCTCTTGCAAATGAATTACTTAACTCAGGTGCAATTTTTTGAAGGCTTGCTCCACTCATCCCTGGGCTAATATCGTAGATGTCAAGCGTGTCTCCGCCGATGATCTCTGCAAATTTTCGATTACATTCAATTATTGATAGATGTTCATCTACAAGTGCTACTCCTGCTGGCATTGATCTTATTAGAGCATTTGCCTTATTCATTGCTAAGTTACGCATATATGAAACACACATACTTGGTTCTGCCCTATCTTCCAATAGGGCTTCTGCCAATTTACGGCAAGAATCATATCCGCAACCACCGCAGTTAATTTCATCTGCAACGGATGATTTTCCAATTCTTAAAAGGGCAGTTGCTATCTCTGAATCATCATACTCAATTATTGGGACAGGGTCAGGGTTTGTTGTTGTTGAAAAAACCAGATCAGGAGTTGTAACTTCAGTTGCTTCAGGTTCTCTGGCATAGTCGGCAATGCAGAGCCTCTTAAAGATAGTCCCATCTTTTTGGACTGATTTTGGACCGTTTATACAGCCACCCTTGCAGGCCAATAATTCAATAAACAAGTTATTTTTTAATTCCAGATTCTCCAATCCCTGTAGGGCGGCTCTGGAAAATTGGATTCCTGAAAAAGCCATATATTTTGTTTCTTTGTTTTGTGAATAATAATCTATGCTCTCAGCCATTCCTCCATCAATTGGATACAACGCACCATCATGTGAGGATACCGGCACAAATACATCAGTCTTTTTCGCAGATTCTTTTTCGGGGTCAATCCCATGCTCTTCAAACCAAGAGCGCAAATCATCAAAAGTCAGTGCAACATCAAGCAAATTCGGACTACTATCAGACTCTAATTTCTTTGCAATACATGGACTGATCAGTACGATACCAATATCCTCGCCAAATTCTTTCCTTAACATTTTGCAGTGTGCAATAACTGGCGAGGTCAGTGGCGTTAGATACGAAATAAATTCTGGGTGGTAACGTTTCACAAGTTCAACAATCGTTGGGCAAGCTGTTGAAATATGCAATTTTGTATCAGATTTTTCCATCTCATTTACACATGCTTTTGATATTTCTTGCGCCCCAAGGGCAGTTTCAGAAACTGCCCAGAAGCCTAATTTCTTGATGGCATGGATGAGTTTACTAGGAGCAATCCCCTTAAATTCGCTGATAAAAGATGGTGCCAAGCTAACAATCACCTTTTCTTTTTGTCTAAGCATAAGTTTTACTCTGCTGACATCATCTCTGAGTTTCTTTGCACCCACAGGACATGCACTCACGCAGTTGCCGCAGTATACACACCTACCAGGAATAATCGCCGCGTGGTCATTTACTACCTGGATGGCCTTGACCGGACATTTCCGCACACATTTATAACAGTCACGGCATTTGGCCATTTCTGTAAAGATCGGATTCTGCGTATTCATTGTCAAACCTCGCCAGTGGCAAGCTAGGGAAATTAAGCTACATAAAGGAGAAATGTATTGTCGCTGTCATTGTTTGAAATGTTGATCAAGCAATGCTGGTAATGTGTCAGGATTGATGCCACACAGACATTCACCGTCTATCGCTATATTTGGTCCCTCGCGACACTTGTGCTGACACAGAGTTCCGGTAACGTTTATTTCATTTTCCAACCCTCGAACCTTAATGTATTCCTGAACAGCCGTGATAGTTGTGGTGTTGCCCCTAGAGAAGCAGGCACTCCCCAAGCAAACCACTATTTCTCGTAATGGTGCCGTCATGGGATGCCTCCATTTCAGATAACGAAACCAAGATGTGACCGATTCTATTTTACCTTGTATAAACTCGGTCTATCTCTAAATTTTTCTTTTAAGGTGACAGTTTCCATACGAAACCTTGGTCTAGCCACCGAACAATCCTGTTTGTGCCTGTTCAATTCCAAGATAATTGTAAGTGGCTTCAGTAGCTCTTCGCCCTTGAGGGCTTCTGTCCAAGAATCCGATCTTCATTAGATATGGTTCCACAATATCTTCTAGTGCCCCACCATCGACCTCGCCGAGAGCCGCGGCCAAGGTTCTAACACCCACCGGCCCACCTCGGAATTTAATACAAAGGGCTTCCAGATATGCTCTGTCCAACGAGTCCAGGCCCAAGTCGTCTACTTCATGCAACCTCAAACAAGAATCCGCTATGTCAGAGGTGATCTTCCCCTGACCCTTGACCTGAGCAAAGTCACGACATCGCCTGAGAAGCCTATTACAAATGCGTGGTGTGCCTCTGGAGCGTCTGGCGATAGCTTCTGCCCCTTTGGGTTCAATGGGGATTTCTAGTAGCCTTGCACTCCGCTCGGCAATCACCGCTAATTCTTCGCCAGTATAGTATTCTAGGCGATGCACCATGCCAAATCTGTCAAACAAAGGTTTAGAAATCAGCCCGGCTCTTGTTGTGGCACCAATGAGTGTAAATGCACGCAAATCCACTTTCAGGGTCTGTGCACTTGGCCCTTGGCCGATGAGAATATCTAATTTACGGTCTTCCATAGCCGCATATAGCATTTCTTCGATAGCCGCAGGCAATCTGTGGATTTCATCAATAAATAGAAATTCCCCCTCCTCCAGATTAGTAAGTATGGCCGCAAGGTCGCCTTTTTTTTCCAGAGCCGGGGCCTGGATAACCTTGCAAGGGGAGTTCATCTCGTTTGCTAACACATGGGCAAGGGTTGTCTTACCCAAGCCGGGGGGGCCAAAGAGGATTACATGGTCTAAAACTTCCTTACGGAGCTTTGCCGCCGCCAGTGCAATTTCTAACCTCTCCTTCACCTTTTCTTGCCCAATGTACTCCTGTAGCCTCTGTGGGCGCAGAGAATATTCAAAGACTTCCTCCTGCAAGGTTGGGTCTAGGTCTGGGTTCCGGTTATTTTCCATAGTGGTTCGTCCAAGTTCTATTGGCTCATGATCTGTATGTTTGTGTCCAGTAATTGTCTGGTTTGATAAATACGAAGCGTCTAAGCCATTCGATGTTCTACGCGCTAGTACACAAGGATGGGAGTTGATAATTGTTTCTGCAGGTGTGGAAAACGTATTGCATTCAGCGTGATTGTTGCTCCGAATGAGGAAAATATTTTCTCGAATGCACTAGGCGTTTTCCCGTAATATATGGTGCAACAAGCCATTGGCGCACCTTTGTTATCATCAGTTCCTCCAATGATAAATTTGAGTCTTGTATCGTATAAAAAGCAAATCGATCTTGCGACCGGGAAAACATATTGTTTCCAATGCAAAGTATTAGTAGCAACTGGCACAAGTGCTATTATTTCATTGTCATATTTTTGATATGTGTGGGCAATTTTGCAAAACCAATCTCTAATTGTTGTGCCATGCACCCTATCGTTCCCATAAGGTGGGTTCACATATATCGTTGGATAGTCCCATTCTTCATATAACCCATTTCTTTCTGGGAGCATGAATTCTGTAGTTGCATTAACGATAGAGTAAATACTTGAACATGGATCTAAATCAATTCTTCCGTCCCATACTTTTTTCACAGCATTGACGTATTGCTTGGGTGTACACCAATCTTTATTGCTAGTAATATTTTGTCTTCCTGCAGACATAATTCACACCTTCAATTTAGAAAGCTCTATTAAAAATGTATTCAATTTGCCGATATCTGTACTCGATGGAGTGATTACATTGAACCAAGACTCGATTGTGGAAAGATTATCTAAAAAGTAATTTGATAGTATTTTGTCGGCATCGTAATCCATCCTAGTTTTTGTGAATCTATTCTTTTTTTTCCCTTTTTCATAACTTCTCTCAAAAGCTATTCTTACTGCATTGTAGGTTGTTTTGCTATTCAAAATATCCTGTATAAAAGTTGCTAATCCCTCATCTGTAAGAAAAAGTAACCAATCATATGATTGAGCTAATACCTTCATCTCTTTGTTTTGGTTGTTTGAAGTGAACCAATTTCCATGATTGCTTACTATCCCGACAGTAAGAATAAAATTGGCAAGTATTTCGGTATCTTGTTCAAAAATAGCTTTATTTATCAAGACGTTATAATCGTCATAGAAGTGGAGTTTGCCATTCCGTTCTATAACACCTGCCATTTTGCCGTTGAATAACCGAATCCTCTGGATTGAAGAAACAGTTCGTGAAACGTATGCTCCTTGTTTGGCTTTTTCGATTGTTTGAGGACCCTTGGAAGCACCTTCTTCGATACCCACGCGTTTGCATTCGAACATTGCAAACGGTTTATTAGCAAGCTCAAAAATATTAATACCTTGTTTGTCTTCTGAGAAATATGCATTACAGAAAAGCGATGCAGAATTAGCAATTATGCAGGCATTCTTAATAACGCGATCCTTTATCAAATGATTTGTTGTTTTTGGTTTATGGAAGTGAGTGGGCAAATTGGCATTCTTAAAAATCCAGTTGGATGTGATGGACTCAGACGCTGGTAATACTAATCTATCAATCAGTTTGCTACGATGAAATGTAAATTCAACGTTATGCAATATCTCTGGATTGCCGTATTCGGGCAAGGGTCTCTCAATTGCAATTTCATATTCATGTCCCCATGCTTTAATAAGGTAGAATGCAATTATTTCAACAATAGTGCCTAACGCCCTACCGGCGGCTTTCTTGGGCGATTCTGTATGGGCAAAAACTGTTTCTGAAAGCAGGTTTTGCATTTTGTCTATTGATGGGTAGGACATAAACTATTCCGATAAAATTACTCAATAGCTATTATCGCATCCCTGCATGCTACGGTCAAAGATACAGAGATAATTGCAATGATGGGAAGGGATGACTGTAATTTGCAATATCCGATGAAAACCAGCTACCCCCAAATTATTTCGCCGCTCCTGCTAGTCCAACCAGTTTTTTGATGTCGTCGTCTTTCCAACGGATGCCGCCGCCAAAGAATATGGTGCGATTATCTTTATTTGCTATGTCCTGAACTCCGACTTGGGCGTAGAGTCCCTTCCAAAATTCATAGCTGGTAGTTGCCCTATACCTTGGATTTTCTTTGTTATCTCGTTTTGTAAAATCATAAGCTAGTGCACCAAGCCTAAAGCGGTCATTAAAAGCCCTAAATTCTGCCCCGCCGCCACCTGTTCCATCTATGATGCCGGCATGTACTACAAAGTTTTCTCCAAGTCTTTTATTAAATTGCGCGCTGGCGGTAAAGGTCTGTTCGGTTTTTATGTAGCGATAGGGCGAAGCAACTTCGGTGGGTTTACCAGTGATAGGGTCGATTTGGGTGATGGTATGGGTCTCGTCTCTAATTTTTCCATCTGGGGTTGATGCCAGATCTATGGAATACCAGTAGTCATGTCTAGGAGCTAGAGTTAAGCCTACTCCCACTCTTGCATCTCCTCGGTCGCTCCAGCTTGCTCCCCCCATGTCCAGTCGCAATTCCATATTATTGAAACCGGAAAGCATGTCGTTGAGATTGTCGACTGCTGAATTAACTTTTGTGATGGTTGTTTCGTCATACAGCAATTTTCCAATCGTACCTTCGCCACTCTCCATTTTTGCCATAATGTTTTTTGCGCTGTCGCTTAAATCATGGAAGCCGAGAGCTAGTTTATGAATTTCACTTGTAATCCCCTTGATCTCTGGCCTGTTTTCATCAACCATTGCATTGAGGTTGCTACCTAAGTCTTCAAATTGTTTGGCAAGCACAGGTAAACGCTGGCGGAAGTCTAGGGTGATGGCTTCTACATTTGCCATAGTCCTATTAAGTGTGTAGTGGTTATCCTGCGCTATCGCCCGTAGTTCGGAAGTTAAACCTTTGATATTATCAACAATCTCGTCTAGTTTCATTTTTCCTTCCGTCCCGCCGATGCTTTCGTTTAGTGCCGAAGTGATGCCTTTAATGTCGATGGTAATTTCTCCAAGACTTTCCATGATGGCATCAAGGCCAACGCCTGTATCACTTGTAAGTTTGGAACCAACTAATGCTATGCCCTCACTTGGTTTGCCGGGGATAAGATTGATATATTTTTCTCCAAGGATTCCAATATTTGCCAAGTTTGCTACAGCATTGGCAAATACCTCGACCGTTTCATCGACTGTAAAACTTACTAAGGCTTGCCCATGTTGCAACTGGATGTCTATTACTCTGCCTACTTCTACTCCGGCGACTCTAACCTTACTTTGTTTTGGCAAACCTGCGGCCTGTTCAAAGCTGGCAATAAAAACTCTCTTTGGCTTACTGTTAAATAAGCTGATCTTTTCTACCTTGAGGATCAACCATCCAACCACACAAATCGAGGCGATGAAAAATGCTCCAACTTTGGTTTCTAGTCTCATCTCGTATCCTGAAAAAATTACAGTAGCTTGTAGCTAATGATTACAAATTTCTGATGAAAAAAGCAAATCGCAAATCATGTCTTTGATAATGCACGTTTGGGAGGCGGGGGGTCTTGCAAAAATGGGCCGTCCGCATCTCCCCCAAGGAATTGTTGCACAACTGGGTGAGGGTTTTTTTGAAATGCCTCTGGTGTTTCGCAGGCGATACATTCTCCTCTGAATAATAATGCTATGCGATCTGCAATATTAAAGGCACTCTTTAGGTCATGGGTAATGGTAATACTGGTCACGCCCAATTCTATTTTTAAGCCAAGAATAATACGGCCAATTACGTCTGTCATTACCGGATCTAAACCGGTAGTAGGCTCATCAAACAGCAATATTTTTGGCTTTAATGCAATTGCCCTTGCAAAGCCTACACGCCTCTTCATGCCGCCAGATAGTTCGATTGGTTTTAGCTTTTGTGTATCTCTCATGCCAACCATGCTTAGACATTCGTCAACGCGGAAGCCGATTTCTGACCTTGTCATGTTGGTATGTCGTTTTAAGGAAAAGGCGATATTTTCTTCTACAGTCATGGAATCAAACAGGGCGGCCATCTGGAAACACATGCCAATTTTTTTTCTGGTTTCAAAAAGTTCATCCCTGCTAAGTTTATGTACTGTTTTTCCATCAACAATTACATGACCACTATCAGGTGTTAACAGCCCCATGATGTTACGTAAAAGAACAGTTTTGCCAGTTCCAGAACCTCCCAACACCGCTAGGCTTTCTCCTTCATGTACTCTCAGGTTGACGTTTGATAGCACTACCTTTGGGCCAAACGCCTTTGAAAGATCAACAACGTCTATGACAGATTTTTCATGATTTATTACTGCCATCGTCACACCAACAGCATTTTGGTAAGAAAGAAGTCTGAAATTAAAATCCACAGACTTGAAATGACAACGCTACTAGTGGGGGCGTTTCCTACTCCTTCTGCCCCTCCTTCTGTTCTATATCCACGCCAACATCCAACGAGGGCGATGATGATGCCAAACACAAACGCCTTAATCATGGCAATGCCTGCATCTCTCCAGATGAGCAACCTAAAAAATTCTTCAGCATAAACTGCCGCGCTCTGACCTTCGCCGGTAACAAGTATGAGATAGCCTCCCCAATAACCAACCATGATTGATATGGCCGTTAGAAGGGGTAGCATGATGGCGGCGGCTATAAGCCTTGGGACAAACAAATAGTGAACAGGGTCTGTCGCCAAGCACTCCAATGCGTCAATTTGCTCTGTAACCTGCATCGTACCAAGTTCGGCGGCCATTGCACTGCCCACCCGACCAGACATCATCAGACCTGTTATTACAGGGCTTAATTCTCGAGTAACTGCTAATCCCTCTACCTGACTTGCCAAGCCCTCAGCTTGGAATTGACGAAAGCCAAAGGCAAGTTGCACAGCAAACACGGCACTGACAGCTAGGGATGTCAATACAACAACCGGTAATGAATTAACGCCCACTGCGGCAAACTGTCGCAATAGGTTTGCCCAGTCAAAAGGACGGCGAAAGACAGCGCAGATGGCTCTGAAAGACAAAACGGCAAAATCACCTGCTTTGTCCAAAGCTCTGAGGATTTGGGTACCTATCGAGTAAAAAAAGTCAGCCAGCATTGTTTCCTACCACAAATGCAACCATAACGAATAGCTACATGATACCAGTTATTGCTCTCGGTTGCGACTCTAAAGCTAATTTCAAACCCCTAACAGGTTTTGAAAATGGCTCATGTTTTTTTACTGCTTTTGCGACTTGTCTCTTTTTGAAGCCTAGCTCGAAATCTCTTTGCACCACCGCTACATATTTTTGTTTCTGGCCGAGTCAAAACCAGTGAATCCTTGGGGGCGTTGGAAGTCAGTGTAGTTCCTGCTCCCAAAATCGCACCATCCCCAACAGCTACGGGGGCTACGAGCTGGCAGTCTGAGCCAACAAATACTTTTTTACCTATAACTGTTTTGTGTTTGTTTTGGCCGTCATAGTTACATGTGATACAGCCAGCACCGATATTTGTTTCCTCACCAACCTCGCAATCTCCTAAGTAGGAAAGGTGATTTGCCTTTGCCTTAGTGGATAGGTGAGCCATTTTGGTTTCCACAAAATTTCCAAGATGGACATCTGAATCTAAACGAGTGCCTTCACGTAGGTGAGCAAACGGGCCAATTTTGACCGCATCACCGATGTGAGAATCATTTATTATGCAGTAGGGACGTATTTCCACTCCACTGCCGATGATGGAATCAGTTACTATTGATCCTTGCCCGATTTTAGTGCCTTCTCCAACGATTACTTTACCCTCCAGTCTTACGTTTGGCTCTATTAGTACGCCCAGGTCTAGCGTTACTCTCGGCCCAATGTGGGTGGATTGCGGGTCTATAAAGGCAATTCCTGCCTCAATCCAATGATCGACTATGCGCAACCTGGCTTTTTCATGTATCTCGCAAACATCTTGCCTTGTATGGATTTCTTGTAGGCAGTATGGGTCGCAATTAATCCGTACTAGCTCTGTCTCTACAACAATTTGCCTTACTAATTCGTCAAATCCTGAATCACTTGGCAATGACTTGAGTGCGGATTTAAGTGCAGAAAATTGTAATGAAATAGGGCCAATAATGGGCAACAAGTCTTCACATTGCCCTTCAGGAATTAAAATGCCATTGGTAGAAGTAAGTAAATTGAGTGTGGATGGTGCAACCATTGGCTGAATGGACTTCAGTATAATAACTCGTGTATTGGAACCGATGGAGGCTGATAGCCCGCTGAGGGAATTAACCACGCTCATTTCATCAGCGCACTCAATTTTGGATTGTTGATAAAATTTTGATCCGACTTCAGAGAGTAGCGAGGTTATCTTTTGTTTGTTATCCCCTGGAATAATAATGGTTTTGTTTACTAGCCCAGAAAGAGCTTGCAGTTGCCAAAGCAGAAGAGGATCGCCCAGAACCGTCTCAAAACAAGTAGGAACTAAACTGCGCGGCGGGATAGGGTCATTAGCGATGATTATTGCTGTCAGTTTCATATGAGTCTCCCAAGAGTGAGTATGCAAGTTCGCCTGCGGCCAAGGAGTTAATTGGGTTGGCTATCCACTTTCCTGCTATATCAAAGGCGGTGCCGTGGCCAGGTGAAGTCCGAATAAAAGGTAGACCAAGGGTACAGTTTACAGCATGCTCTGACTCTATTAGTTTAATCGGAATAAGACCTTGGTCATGATAAATGGCTACCACAACATCAAATTCATTTTTAGTAGCTCGAAGGAAAAGGTTATCGGCAGGGTGTGGTCCGGTGAATTCGGGCTGAATAGATAGTGAATCTTTGAAGAAATTTGTAGCAATTTCGATAGATTGTTCTAGGATTTTTTCTTCCATTCCAAAAATTCCACCTTCACCAGCATGCGGATTGATAGCGCAAAGAGCCACTCTTGCATGTTTTTTTTTAAATACCGAATCAAACTGTTGGGCTGTAAAAATGAGCGTTTCTGCCACCGATTCAGGATTTAGCTCCTGAAGTACTGATCGAAGGCTCTGATGTACCGTATGCAGAACTACTTTTAAGCTAGGACTGATAAAGGCCATCTGAACTCTGGGTGTATTTGTAATCTTTTGTAGCAGTTCTGTATGGCCGATGGTTTCAATACCTGCAAGTGATATGGCCGTCTTCGACAAAGGCAATGTAAGAAGTGCATCTGCCTTGCCAGAGCATATATCTATTGTTGCCTGTTTGACCGCTTGGATAGCGCATATACCAGAAAGGGCACTCGGAACTCCTATCCGAAGGTCTTTGAAGGATATTTCCGGAACAGGATCGACCCATGCAAACTCAGTGGAATTGAAGTATAGTTTGTTATTTTTTATTTCAAATCCGAAATTATTTTCTGGAAGGATAGCCAATCCAACTGAACTTCCATATATAGTTATTTGCCAGTCATTACAAAGAATTGGCAAAATTTTCAGCAACAATTCAGGCCCAATGCCACATGGGTCTCCAAGTGTAATTGCCAAATGAGGTTTCTGTTTCATCAAATATTGACTACTCAAAACTATATCGTATCAATAAACAATACCGAAATAAAACCGTTTCATCTTTCCAATGCAAATAACATCTTTTGTAAAGGCGCGCCAGGCTATGTTTCTATCTGAAAACTGAAAACTGAGAGCCAAGTGTAATAGCTGAATAGTTGCAAGGCAAATCTTTTTTATCAATCAATTAAGGTAATTGCAAAACCATGTTGAACCAAGTTGCACCCAACCGTGAGCAACTTGTTCAGAATTGGCTATCTTTCCACTCGCTATTGGTGGCATCGCCATTATCACCTTCCTTTTGGCACAGCCTACCAATTCCGTTGTTTCACAACTCCATGGGGTTTTGATGCAAACTAAGCTAGGGCTCAGTCAAAAACGTGGACATAAGGCCCTGAGATTCTGCTGAAACTTCTTCCTTTTTGGCACTCCCCCCTCTGGTTCGCCTAACCCTTGGCTCTTCTTCTTGCTTGTATATGTACTTAATGTTGTGTTTTGGCAACAGGATGTTAGGTCCTCTTTGGCAATTGATTTTCAGACAGTGTTTGTCATACCATTCTATCCCGCCTCTAATCTTTTCACCATCTTGCAGTACTATTACCATTGGCGTCTTGGATTGCATTTGCTTCAGGTAGTAAAAGCTCTCAGCATTTGTTTGCTCTGGGGGGGCTATTTTGCGACGAGAACTGGAAGTTCCCTGCGGGAGTGTGGTGCCGTTTGAATTTGAATTGCCGTTGGTTTGTATCAATACATCACCATTTGAACCACCGGAAGGCAATGAATCAACATTACGCAATCTGGCGTTTCTTCCCATTTTCTCTTTGATTTCACCCAAATTAGGGCGAATAAGTTTCCTGTTCATTTGTTTTTCCTAGGGAGTTACAAAACAAGAGCATCACAAACAAAAAAGCAAAATCGAGCCGGAAGTGAAACGATAAAAAAAGAATAACTCCAAGTGGATAGACGGTCAAGACTCCATGGCGATCAAAACGTTTTTATAATATTATTTTTTTGCGAATGGTATGACTAAATTTGTTATAGTTCCGATGTTAACTTCACTATTAACATCTATTTCCCACCCCATACGCTGTGTGAGCTGGAATACCAGACTCATACCGATACCTGTTCCCTCTCCAAAGCCACTTCGGAAAGGTGTGTAAATGTCTCCTAGCCTTGTTTTGTCCATTCCGATGCCATTGTCGGCTACGGTCAGTACAAGTTTTTCGTTATGTATCTTGGTGGTGACTTTTATGGTTGGCTTAATGCGACCAGTTACAGCTTTCCTCGAATTGCTCATCAGGTTTGTGAGAATTTGATGGCTCCCTAAAGCATCGCCAAAAATCCATATTTCCTGCGGTGCTTCGATGTCCAGATGTAAGTCTGCGAATCTATGGTCTGTATCACATGCGGCTTCAACTTCTTCGAGTAATTTTGGCAACCAAAGTTGCTCAATCTTTAATTCTCGAGGGCTTGCCAGTTCTAGAAAATCTGATACAACAGCACCTACTCTTTTTGATTCCCTAACTAGAATTGTCATTACTTTTTCGACAATTGTCCAATCTGAATTTTGGTTTTGGAGTATTTGAATACATCCGTTGATAGATGCCAGCGGAGTTCGCATTTCGTGAGCCAATTCACTCGACAACTCACCCACGGCGGCCAAGCGCTCACTAAGTCGCATTCTTGCCTCCATTTCTTTGATGGTCGTTAGGTCCTGAAATAATAGTAAAAACCCAGTTTGTTGATTTTCGCTGTCCATTAAAGGTGAAATGGTACCCCCGACAATCTTTTCGATTCCCTCTGGCGTTGTCAATGTCCGCTCGAAGTAGCTGATATCAGGAATTGTTTTTTGGATTGAAAGTTCAATGGCATCCAATACAATTAAGGGTTGGCCTAAAGGCATTTTGGTTTTCAGTATTCGTTCAGCAGACGGATTTGCGCTTGTTAATATCCCCTTTAAGTCAGTTGTTATCAACCCTGAATTCATTGACTCGACAACATTGCGGTAAAGTGAGCTTAGTTCATCAACCACAGCTTCTGATTTGCTGAGGTTAGAGCGGAGCGTCTCCAGTCGTTTTCGGATAGAAACTACCACAAGAGTTGCAATTAGAATAAGAAGCGTTGTAAATGTGATCAACCATATTTGTTCTGATGGTTGCAGACTGCTTTGGACTTCGAGATGTCCAAATACGGGAGCGATAGTACTATTAAAAAATCCAACGCATAATGCGTACATTGCAATAGATAGGATTCCTACCCCAATTATGGTTGTAATCCCGACGTAGAAGGCTGAAGCGAGTACTGGAAAAATATATAGGGCTGATAGCCCAGCTTTTGCCACTCCATGGAAAGAGACCAATAGCGTCACAAGAAAACATAGCAAAAATAAATTGAGAAGAATCCATGGTCGACTAGGAACCATAAACGGTGAATTATGATTCAGTGCTGACCGCGCAGATTCAAAAACAGATTCAATAAAAAAAGCAGAAAGAAAAAAAACGTATATCCATTCGCCTGTAGAATCTTTCGGTAATTCCATATCCAGGGCAAAATGTAGTACCAATAGTGCGAAGGATGTGGCAAACCTGAGAGCAAGAGGCAAAAATAGACCGCTAGATCTGATGTCATGTGGGAGTGGCGTTAAAAACCGATTCATCCCATTAGCATACTTTATAGGGCGGGCAGAGTTCATAAAAAATACACACTTGACTATTTCAATAGGTGTGCTAGCATTTATATCCGTACGTTAATGCGGGTGTAACTCAGTGGTAGAGTGCAACCTTGCCAAGGTTGAAGTCGAGGGTTCAAATCCCTTCACCCGCTCCAGTTCATGGTTGGCGTTGTAGTGGTCTTCCATGGGTTATGGCCGCTCGCTTGGCCGTCACATTGAAAGCCCAGGGCGCCGTCGCCAAGTGGTAAGGCCGCAGACTGCAAATCTGCCATTCATCGGTTCGATTCCGATCGGCGCCTCCAGATGGTTTGTCTGAGGCATAGCGATGGAGATATCAAAACCTCATAGCATGGATTTTTGGGGGCGAAGTCCCGCTATTTTTGGGTGCACATGTTGACACATTTTATTAGAATCGCCATTAGTTATTCGGTTGCCCTGTTGCCTCTTGTTGCAAACCCCGAATGGGAAGCTCTTGAAAAGTCTTCTAGATGGAAGGCTCTGAGGGCCCAAGTCAACTCAAGATTGTCCACAAATCCAAAAGATGGCGAAGCACTACATTGGAAGGCAAAGGTACTAATGGCTTTTGGCAAGGCAGAAGAATCATATATGGCCGCCAAAGAATCGGTTAAATTGTCACCACAATCTGCAGAGGCGTGGGCGCAATTATCGGCCTCTGCAGGTGTTATGGCAAATAGGGCGAGCGTTCTCAAGAAGATGTCCTTCGGTACAGAATGCAGGGATTCAGGGATAAAGGCACTTGGGCTAGATCCAAAAAATCGTGTCGCTCTTGAAGTGATGGCTAATTTTTATCAACATGCTCCTGGAGTTCTTGGGGGTGACAAAAAAAAGGCCGAAAGCCACAGAATCGCCTTGGAGACAATTTTTCCAGAAATCAAGACAACAAATGAACTGCGCGAAGCACGTAGGAGTAGGGATAAAACAAGGATAAATTCATTACTTAAAAAGGCAATGGAACAATATCCAAAGGCTCACTGGCCTTTTGTGAATGCCGCACAAAATGCTTTGGACAGATCTACACTAAACCCTCAGATGGCACAAGTTTACGCAAAGCAGGCTCTGGAAAACGATCAGTTTAGTGCACGTGCATGGGGTTATTTAGCACAAGCGTATGCCGCTGAAGGGAAATGGACTGACTTTGATGCAACAATAACAAAGGCAGAGACCATATTGACTGATAATGCACATCCACATTATTTGGCGGCCACTTGGCTCATTTCTGCATCAAAAGAACCAAAGAAGGCGGAGGCGTTACTGCGTCGCTATCTGTCGATGGAACCAGAGGCAGGCGCACCTGGGCATGCTCAGGCTAGGTGGAGGCTTGCCTTGGCTCTTGAGCAACAGGGCGACAAAGTAAACGCGCTAAAAGAATTGAGAGAAGCGGCAAAGCACCTCCCTAAAAACACTGAACTTTCAGCCGACTTGAAACGGTTGGGCGGCTAATTTAATTCAGAGTTGGCATCAGCATGGCGATACTATCCTAGCTATCGCTACTTGATAGCTGTCTTGAGTGCTTCGATTTTGTCTGTATTTTCCCAAGAAAATTCACTGCGACCAAAATGTCCATAGGATGCGGTCTGCCTATAAATTGGTTTACGAAGTCCTAAGAGGCTGATCATTGCGTTGGGGGTGCAATCGAAAACTTCGCTTACTGCCCTGGCGATCTTGTTTGGGTCTACTTCGCTTGTGCCAAAAGTATCTATATGGATTGATACGGGCTTAGCCACGCCAATAGCATAGGCGAGTTGTATTTCGCATCGCCTTGCCAATCCAGCGGCTACAACATTTTTGGCAATATATCTTCCCATATATGCCGCAGAGCGATCTACCTTGCTTGGGTCTTTGCCAGAAAAAGCACCTCCACCATGTCGCCCGATACCACCGTAGGTGTCTACAATAATTTTCCGGCCTGTCAACCCGGCATCTCCCTTTGGTCCGCCTGTAACAAAGCGTCCTGTTGGATTAATGTGAATAATCGTTTTGTCGTCCAGCAATCCCTCTGGCAGTGCTGGCACGATGACATCGCGCTTAATACTGTCGAAAATTTCCTTGGTTGAAACCTTCTCGTCATGTTGGGCAGAAATGACTACAGTGTTGATGTGAACCACCTTGTTGCCGTCATACTCGACTGTTACTTGACTCTTTCCATCAGGCCAAAGCCAAGAAAAAGTACCATTGTGACGTACCTCTGCCAGTTTTTTAGTTAGGGCGTGGGCAAAATGGATTGGGGCAGGCATTAAGTCTGGTGTCTCATCACAGGCAAAACCAAACATCAATCCCTGATCGCCAGCTCCACCAGTGTCTACGCCCAAAGCGATGTCGGGAGATTGTTTATTTATAGCAACCAAAACTGAGCAAGAACCGCCATCAAACCCCTTTTTGTTGTGGTCGTAGCCTATATCCTTGACAACGCCCCTTGCTATTTCATCCACAGGGATATATGTATTTGTGGTAATTTCACCTGCAACCAATATTAATCCAGTGGAAAGGAAAGTTTCACATGCAACCCGACTCTCAGGGTGATCTTTTAGTGCGGCATCTAAAATCGCGTCCGAAATTTGATCTGCCATCTTATCTGGATGGCCTTCCGTGACGCTTTCAGAAGTAAAGAGATGTTTTTGGACGCAGGTCATTCAAACTCCAGAAAAGATGTTATTGTCTCAAAAAAACAGATGTATTGGCGATTATTGCGAGCCAAGAAGGTTTAACAAGGAATTTAGAGCCTCTAGGGCATCATGGGGAAGTACATCAATACCACCAAGCTCTGATTCGCGAGATTTGACAAAAGAAATGCGATCACCCATACGCTTTGCAAACTCGTTACGATATGCAACGTCATTGAGGTCGGCCATAAACCCAGGCCAATCAAGTATTTTGATATCCTTGAAAGGCCCCCAAGGTTTGAATTCGTTTTTGCCTTCTATGATTTTTTCCAGAATCCCCAGAGTATCGCTCGGCATAACTTTTGTTCCCATGAAATGGCCAGTATTTAGCACATAACACGCCACTCCGTCATCAAACAACGACTTGAATCGGGTATAGTCTCTTGATAGCGGGTAAGTACGGAATGGATTTGCAAAAGGTTCTACAACCAGGGCATTAGGATCAACTCCTATGGCAAGGCGCTCAGCCGAAGTTCTCTTAGTTGCAAGGGTGGCTCCAAAAACGGAAGCCAAACTTGACCCCTCTAGTTTTAATACGGGCGGTAGGGTTTCATCTTTCATGAGCCAGAAAATTGCGTCAATAGGCTCGTCAATCCTGTCGACCCTGTCAGGACTCCATAACCGACTCTTGACTGCGCGACCGTTGCCGTTGCGGAGGTCTTCTGTAACTACATGGAGTTTGCCGTCAGGATAAATTGTTACACCATTATTCTGTAGGGTGAGAACGTACTTGTTGTCTTCGCAATACATCGGATAATCTTGGGTCTTATCGAAATAACCCGGCTCTAAAGCAATGCTATATTTGTCTTTGATATTAATTATGAAAGCGTCGTCATGGACGATGGTGATGGGGTATTTGCCATCGTGGCGGGCGTGAGTGATGGTGCTCTTGCCTGAGCCAGAAAGGCCAAACACGGCGGCCACAAATGATTTGTTGTTTGGTAGAGAATATCGCTTTAGGCCGCCATGGCAACTTGCATATCCATGGCGCACAGCGGTGTCCCAGGCAAGAGTAAGCGTGCCTTTTTTGTGTTCTCCAAAATAGCGCATACCCAGCAAAGCAAGTGTGTTGTGATTAGCGTCAAAGAAACTTAATCCCATTGGGTGGTCAGGGTGGCTCCAATCGGGATCGGAAAAGACCAGGATATCGCCTTCAGGGTATGGTTTTGATTTAGCATAGCGTGAGGCATAAACCTTATCCCACCACTGAAAGTTAAGGAGCCAGCTATACAAAATATTTGCATGGTCTTCAGGGATTACTAGGCGAGCGCGGAGCATAAAATCTTCTTCCAGACCAACCAGAGCCTGTGTTGTAATCATCTTGCGCTTGCGTGTCTGATAAATGGCCTCTACAACTTTGCTGAACAAGTCAGCTTTATCTACACCAGGCATTCCAAGTATTCTGCGGGCGGCGGCGGCTCTTCCGGAGACCAAGCCATCGTTCATCAAAAGGACTTTTGCATCAGAGGGTAGTCCAAGGACTTCTGGCTGGTAAACGGGCATGCCATCTAGGATTACTGTGCCCGGTGCTAACATGGCCAAATTGTATGCTTCTGTCAGAGTTTTTACCGGCTTAACATTGTTGCCATAAAAGGCTGTTTCAACGGTAGTCCTCATCTGGGACATGATTTTGGAAAAATCCTCCCGGCCAGGATACGCACCAATTGTAGCCATTACTTCCTCCCTGTTATGAGCAATTTTAATTTGGATTGAGTGATTTGGAAAGCCTAAAACTCATCATTCGTCTACAATTTTCTCTAACCATAGTTTTGCCCGCAATCTTTCCACATTTTTTTCTAGATGGCAATTGATGTCCATATTATTATTTGTTGCACTCGGCGAGGGAATTACTGCGCTCTCAAACCCTAGTCGTTTAGCCTCTTGCATACGTAACTGAGTTTGAGACACGGGTCTAACTTCGCCTGTAAGGCCAACTTCCCCTACGAAGATACACTTATGTTTTAGCAGTCGTCCAGTTGCGCTGGAAGTGAGTGCGGCAACTACTGCTAAATCCGCAGATGGATCTTCTATCTCTAAACCTCCGGCAACATTGATATAAACATCCCTATCATGGAGTTGAATTCCTCCCCTACGCTCGGCCACAGCACACAGCATAGCAAGGCGTTGTCCATCAATGCCAAGAGCTGTTCTACGCGGTATTCCTAGTCCAGCAGAAGCAACAAGTGCTTGAATTTCTACTACCACTGGACGAGTCCCGGATAAAACAACTGTCGCGGCGCACCCAGGGCTGGGTTCGGTTTCCAGAAAAAAAGGATTGCCTTCAGCAGGTACTAACCCGTTTTCCGTCATGGCAAATACACCAAGCTCAAATGCGGCTCCAAAGCGGTTTTTGAGAGTGCGTAACATTCGGTGGTGATGGTGGCGGTCGCCTTCAAATGAAAGAACCGTGTCTACTAAGTGCTCCAAAACCTTTGGCCCTGCCAGCCCGCCATCCTTGGTTACATGGCCGACTAATACCAATGGTGTCCCAGTTGTTTTTGCCCACCTGGTTAGTAGAGTTGCGCAACCCCTAACTTGGCTTACGCTTCCTGCACCAGAATCAAATTCAGGGTCGTACAGTGTTTGGATAGAATCAACCAGTAGTAGGGCAGGGCGCATTTGGTCAGCAGTGGCCAAAATTACTCTTACGTCCGTCTCTGCAAGTAGATGAATACTAGGCAATTCTGCTCCAAGGCGTTGCGCCCTGATGCGAATCTGGCGTTCACTCTCCTCGCCTGATGCGTAAAGTGTCTGCCCAGAAACTCGTGCGGCCCATTGGAGCAGGAGGGTTGATTTTCCTATCCCAGGTTCGCCTCCAAGAAGAACTACCATTCCGGGTACAACACCTCCACCTAATACCCTATCCAATTCAGATAGTCCGATGGGTGTTCGGCCTGAATCAGAAACAGATACATCTAATAGGGATACTGGCCCAGTGTAGTCGCTTTGCGCAAATGCACTGCGAGCGCGATCCAAACCTTTTTTTAGAGAGCCACGAATTTCTTCAACTGTGCCAAAAGACTTGCATGAACCACACTTGCCAACCAATTGAGAGAACCTGGCTCCACATGCAGTACATTCAAAAACAGATGAAGTTCGAGCCATAAAATTCTCCTCTATGACATTCTGCCAGCTAAATCGTTATTGAGGGCTGAGTTTGCACAAAATGTAGCTATAGGTAGCATTGATTTGTATTTTGTTGATGATAATGGATATTAATTATTTATTTGATCTCGATTTCATTTGTTTTTCTTGGATAATTGAGTTGTTTTTCAAGACTCGGTGCCGACTTCGGGGACATATTTATTTTTCAGAAAGAATGCATCTGTGATAACTTTGCCCATTTTTCATTGTGGAAAAGTCAGCGGATTTCTGACATGATGCTCTGAAATTCATAGATAATTTTCCTCTAATGTTTGTTTTATTTATTTGAAATATTGACTTTAAGTTGTTTTATTTCAGTAATTAAATTATAGAAGTTCAAAATTTTGATAATGTAAGGCGGATAGAGTTTTCCACATTTTTGATGTTGTCGATTTTGAAAAACTGCAACTGATAGATTTATTCCTGATATAGCAAAGGCAATTGCTACAAATGCGTCTCATTCCAAATTGCCTTGATCAGGTAGAACGCAAAGATAAGCAGTGTTTTTCAAGTATGGGCAAAATTTCAATATCCTTGCATCAGCTTTTTTAGCACATCTATAGCGGTTCAACTTTTTGTAGTTGAACTGCTATATGCCAGGATTTGCTTGCATAACGAAGGTGACGATAGAGCACAGCCTAGCAACTTCGTTGTTTCAAAACCCCATGGGGTTTTAAAAAGGGCTCATGTGAATACCAAATATGAAGAGTCTGGCAAGAAAAAAGACTGGTAATTTGTGGAATCTCAGGTTAATCTGAAAGCTCTGCCGACAAAAAGTCGGGATTCCAGCCCCGCGGAACGGGGTGACTAATATAGAGGTGGACGAATGTCCAAACTAAACGATCTCATCAAAGGCATGGCCTCAAAGCAAGTAGGCCGGATAAAGGTGCGAGACGCATCACTAGTCGATGATGATTCTCCTGAAGGTCAGGAGTTTTTTGCGGCTCTCCAAGGCGAAACCCGCGCTCTGAGAGAGGAAGAAGTTGTTAAGGGAGTTGTCGTAGAAATCCGTGGCAAAGATGTCATCGTAGATATCGGCTATAAGGGATCAGGCACAATCAACCTTGATGAATTTACTATCCCTGACGGCTCCACAGGTGTACAGGTAGGCGATGTCGTAGAGGTACTCGTAGAGCATCTTGAAGACCACAGAGGAAACGTTCGCTTGAGCCGCGAGCGCGCCGAAAAGATGAAGATTTGGGATGAAGTCGAAAAGGCTTTCCGGGCAAATCTTACTGTTCATGGAGTGGTATTAGAAAAAGTCAAGGGTGGCTTGGCTGTAGATATTGGTATACGAGCTTTTCTTCCTGGTAGCCAAGTAGATACAAAACCCATACGCAACCTAGACCCATACCTAGGTAAATCCTTCGACATGAAAGTCATTAAAGTGAATCGCAGACGGGGCAATATCGTGTTATCCCGAAAGCTCTTCATGGAAACCGTGAATGCCAATCTAAAAGAAGAAACACTGTCTGGCCTTGAAGATGGTAAATTGGTAGAAGGGCAAGTCAAAAACATCACAGAGTATGGGGCATTTATTGACCTTGGTGGTGTTGATGGATTACTACATATCACAGATATGTCTTGGGGTCGATTGAATCACCCCGCCGAAATGTTCCAAGTTGGGGACAAGATAGAAGTTGCGGTTTTGAAATATGACCGTGATAGCGAGCGAGTATCGCTGGGGTATAAACAAAAATTCCCTGATCCATGGCTGACAGTGGAAGAGCGCTTCCCATTGAACTCTATGGTCAAAGGAAAAGTTGTTTCTATTACAGATTATGGTGCATTTATTGAAATGGAGCCTGGCGTCGAAGGGTTAGTCCACGTCTCTGAAATGAGTTGGACAAAGAAGGTTAAATCCGCCAAAGGCATGGTCAACCTAGGTGATTTCGTAGAAGCGCAGGTATTACAAATAGATACAGAAAATAGACGCATCTCACTGGGAATGAAACAAGTTACCCCTAACCCATGGTTGGCGGTGGCAGAAAAATATCAGCCAGGCCAAATAGTAACTGGAACTGTTCGCAACATTACCGAATTTGGAGCTTTCATTGAAATCGAAGAAGGCGTAGATGGCCTGATCCACGTTACGGACTTTAGTTGGACAAAAAAGATCAAACATCCAAGCGAAATTGTTAAGAAGGGCGATGCTATCACAGCAAAAGTCCTCAACCTAGACCCAGTTTCCCAGCGCATGAGTCTTGGCGTAAAGCAGATGGAGCCAAACGTATGGGAGCTTTTCTTTGAAAAACACCAGGTTGGCGATGGGATCGTTGGCAAGATTGCTCGAGTAGCAGACTTTGGAGCTTTTGTTGATCTCGGAGATGGAATAGAGGGCTTGGTTCACGTCTCGGAATTAGGTCGCAAGCGCATCGAAGATATCACTAAAGAGTTTACAGTCGGCCAAGAGCTTACTATGAAGATAGTTAAGCTAGACCCAACAGACCATCGTATTGGACTTTCAGTAAAACAGCATGAGCTGGATCAGGAACAAAGTGAAGTAGAGGAAGCCAAAGCCTCTGGTCAGCCATTCGTTAAAGCAACCCTAGCGGATGCCTTTGCAAAGGCTGAAAGGGAAGAATAATAGCCCAGCTACATACAATACTTAATTAGGCATTGCAGGCTACACTCAATTTGGTGTAGCCTGTATTAATTTTTGGAAACTTTTTCTCCCCAAAAAACATTATTACGATAATTGCCGTATCTGTGGTAATATTTGAGAGGCGATTTTTCTGCTGGAGGTGATTTTTGAGAGCAACAATATTTTTGCCATTGTTAATAGGCTTGCCCCTAACGGCTCAAACTGATTTTTTCCAGCAGGGTCTTTTAAACCGCATTAAGACATCAACACAGCCTAGCTTGTTGATATTTCTACAGCAGGGTAGTAATTCATTGACTCACTATACCAAGCTGATCCAAAACGAAGCCGTGGCTGAATTGGGATTAAACCTTGTTGCCGTACCGCACACGGCGACAATTAACCGTACGTCTGTAGATTCAGGCAACAATATGCGGAGGCATTTTGGCCTTGGGTCTAACATTTTATGGGCTGTAGTGACCCCAGCAGAGCAATTGCTTCTTACAGGAACGGCTTGGCCAGAGCCAGAAGAGTTTGTTCAGCAATTGTCTGGCAAAGGGGTTCAAAGCCCAGCAAGTGTTTTGAGGGATTTCTTAAAAACCCACCCAGATCATCTAGATGCGCGAGTCGAATTGCTCCACCTGCAATTAAAGAGTGCCGATAAACGTACCAGGACAGAACTTGATATTGATCCCGATCCAGACACAGCAACAGCCTTAACAGGTAATCCTATCGCCCGGAATAGACTACCCGGCGGAGGGCAGTCTTCAACATTCACAACGTCGATCAGATCATCTGCCGATGGCAGTTCTCCAACTACTTTGTCATTCCCTGGTTCAGTCGATCCCAATGCGCCAAAACCAAAGCCTATACCAGATGACAAGGTATTAGACACTGTCACAGATTTGAAAATTTGGGGTGGGTACGCCGAGTCATTCGATCGCCTCTTTGTGGCCGACGACTGGATCGCGGTTGGCTTGGTATTTGAAAATAGAGAATATCCAATAGAAGTATGTAGTCCGCTGGTAAAAAACCTGTACAGAAGAAAGATTAGCCAGGTGGAAACTGCTTTAGAGCTGGCTCCTGTAAGCCCGCGTCTGTGGTCTATCTGGAGTAGGATGGCAGACGTTGTTGGTGATCGAAGTGCCATTTCTGTATTTGAGCGACTAGTGCCGCGACCTGGAGCGAATTTTAGCTCATGGCCAGAGGATGTTAGGAACAGGTTGATATCAGAAGCGAGAACAACGGGCAAGTGGGATTTCCTTGCCAACAATCTCTGGACAGAATATGAAAGATCGTCCGGGACTAATAATAGCATTACTTCTTTTGCAGTTAATGATGCAAACCGCGCGGCTGTAAATGATGCCGCAAGAAGGGTAACGGAATTAATGAATTCAGACCAGTGGGAAAAAATTATTGCCCCACTGCTAGAAGCCCTCATTCGCACAAACGATACTGGGAGAGCCGATATAGTAGTGAATACACTGAAAGATAGGGGCGAAATCAATATCCAAAAAGCTATTGGCCTAGCAAATATTTGTAGCCGACCCGATTTGGCCCAGAGATGGGGTGTTTTTATATCCGAAAAAGAATCAAATATTTAGGAGGTAGAAATGAAAATTCCAAAATTTCTCAAAATAACGATGCTCTGTCTTTTTCCTGTAACTCTGTTTTGCCAGGTAGAGTCGCGGGTAGCGAGTGTAAATATTATGGATGTAGGCGTGCAAGACTTGGCCACGTTGTTGAGAAGGGTTTCTACAAATATTCCTGCCACCATTGTGTTGTTAGATTCACAGGAAAAGGATTGGGAAGAACCATTCAAAAATATTTTGCGTGAAGACCCCTTCGCCTTAATGAACTTAACTTTTATCTCCCTCTCAACCGACCAAGGGGCAGGCAACGAGTTGAGAGAGCGGGAGGGGTGGCAGGAGAAAATCCCACATTGGGCAATCCTTAGTCCCGAAGGCAGGATTGTAGCCCATGGTGCCAGCCTCCCAACTTCAACGCAACTGGCCGAAGCATGCTATAGCGCAAGAATTGTCAGTAAAGCTGAAACGTATAGACAATTTTTGAGGGAACATCCAAACCACGAAGAAACGCGCCGAGCCATGCTTCAGGAAATGCTTGAAGTGGCAGAAAAAAGGACTCGCTATGCACTGCAGGTTCCCGAATCTACCACGCAGTCGAGGATACCATCTGCATTTGTTATGGGTTCAATTGGTGGTCTCAACTCAACTATCAATAGCAGTGGTAGTGGTGATCCAACTGCAGAGCAGATAGAAAACTTGCCCGAGCTTACTTCCGAAGCCGACGAGCGTATTTGGGGGAATTATTGTTCCGAATTGCGGAGATACTTGGAAGGGATCACATGGCAGTCGAGTGAAAACTCAACCAACACTGGGATTAGTAGTTTGATTTTGACATTGACTAGGGCATCAAAGCCAATCACTTCTGCTTGGGGCATATACAGCCCCCTTACAAGGGAGACGTATTCCCGGATAGCATCAAAAGTAGAAGAGGCCATGACACGACAACCTTCTTCAACAACCCTTTGGCAACTCTGGGTGAGTTTACAAAAGACGCGTGCAACAAGATCGATGGCGCAGTTACTAGCCGATTTGGAACCATCACCGACAGTTCCCGCTACTAATTGGCCTCCAGAGTCTGTTCGTACGGATTACATAAGGAGTTGCAGAGAAATAGGTGATTGGAAGGCCATCCTAGATTTAGTGGAACCTATTTGGGAAATGCAGAAAGCCTTGATAGAAAGAGACAGGCCAGCTATTGATGGTGCAAGGAACTTTAGCCTTGGAAGTGCATTTTTTAATCAAAGTTTTTGGACTTCTAGCGGTGAGGCCTATCTCGAAGCACTACTCATGCAGGGGCGATTGACTGAGGCCGAGCAAATGATGAGGACATGGGAATCCGTATCTGGTTGGTCTGGAGCGTTTACAGTTGCGGCCAACCTTGCAGAAAAACTTGGCCATGAAAATACTGCAAAGGTATGGAGGGAATTAGGGGAAAAGGCACCACCTGCAACTTCAAATGCCCCGGTCCAAATTTTTAGATAATAGTGCCGGTACAAGTTAGATTGTTTTTTAATTGCCTATGTGCGGGTTTGTTCCGATATTAGGAGGTGTTAATTGTTCATTCATTTTATCCAATGCCTAGCTTTGGCTGTGGCATTCACCGCCCCGCAGGAAAAGCAGACCCCTGCGCCCAGTGCCCCGCAGGATGCCAAACCAATAACCGCCAAATTCAGGGTCGACCCAACCGGGTTTCCAAACAACTATGCCTTCAGGCTGGAGCTAAAGGCAAAAATAGTTGCCTCTGATTCCATAGTCTCAGATAAACATCATAGCTGGGACATTTCATACAAAGATGGTAAGCCCATTGCCAATACCCCACTACTAGTAGAATATGTGTTTTCCCATCCTCGAACTCCGTCAGGTTCCCCACAGCGAATTGAGTTTGAGGGGGAACTGGTACTACTGATCGATGGAGAAATAGACTCAAAAGTGCCCATACAAAATACTCAGAGCTTTTCTACCAACACACTCTATACTTTTCAAATCAAAAACAATGGTGAAGAAGACGGCAAGCCGGCGATAGGCATCAATTTCTTGACTGATAGCCAAAATGCTCCTGTTCTTCGGGGTATACCGCAGAGTGCCCCGCAGGGCATGTCTCAAAATGTTGGAATCCGGCAAAACGCTGACGGCACGTTTACTGCGGTGGACGGCACTGGCACACCGATACCAGGCGCGGTAGTAAGGCTCACTGGACTTGCTACATTTCCGAGCAAAGTAGATATTGAAATACATGCCGTAGGCTTTCCTGCAAATTATTCCTTTCAGCTAGACCTAAAGCTGAAATGTAGGGACATAAATACGCAAAACATGATGGCCGAAGGCAGAAGGACACCCAGCGAAGCAGACATTCTGGCAGAACTGGTTTCAAAAGAAAAACACAAATGGGATATAGCCTTCGACGAGAATGGAAAGGCCAAAATAGAAGGATCACCCCAGAGAAAAACATTCAACTTTCCCAATACAAACGCAAAACCGAGTCTTACGCCCTTTCTCAGCTTTGATGGCAGTTGGACGGTGTTGATCGATGGAAAAGCCGTCGCCGAGGATAGTATTAGCACTAGACCCCTGCCTTTTATAGAACAATCAGACTCCTACGTATTGTTGTTGCAAAACCAGAGCACAGATAGTGCCCATGTGTCCCCTGTTGCGATATTTCTGCGAAAAGAATCGTTGAAAGATGCACTTGAAGGAAGAATGTCATCTTCTGCGAGTCCCTTCCGAGGTACCATCCCCCAGACTGGCGATAAATAAGTATTGTTTGTGGAGTTTCTATGCCGAAAAATTATGTTTATACCAAGTTGCACCCGTATGTGTGCAACTTGGTATAACTTGTGACAAGCAACACACTTGAAGCAAGTTATTCGACTATAAAATCACCGCCTCTGAGCTAATTGGATAGTCATAATTGCTATGAAACCACAAAAAGTTGAACTTCTATATAATCAACATTTACATCAAGATCAATATTTCTAACATTTTTTTTCTTTTTCCCTTGACATAATTTTCGGGCATGCAACAATTTCTCCAACGTGGGTGGATGCCTGGCGGGTGGGGTGTAGTTTTTCATTGAATAGGGGTGGAAATGCTACTATTTGCAAGGTACTTGCATAGTTTACTCATCGGAGTTTGCTTGAACTGTGCGCCCTTGCTTTGCACTCCGTCCATTCCTGGGTTGGTCATTTCAGAGACTGAAGTAGATTTCGGGACAATCGCCTCTACTCAGCCTGTGTCCCATGT
>WRHW01000019.1 GCA_009783055.1 Holophagaceae bacterium | reverse complement strand
ATAACGAGGCAATGAAATTCATTTAATTATTGAAATCAAAACACTTAGATGAATTATCGTTATGTGTTTTCGGGAGTCCAGGCTACAGTCGCCAAGTCAACTCATGCCAACGTGCAATCAGGGGATTGCACGTTGTAGTGGCCGGTGACAAGTGTCAAGTGGCTAGAATAGATGAAGACTCTAATTCAATCCAGCGATTCTTCGTAAAGGCCGTTATGCCAAACATTTTGGATGTCGTCATTATCTTCTAACATATCAATTAGCTTTAAGAAACTTTTTATTTTGTCCTCTGGAACTTGGGTTTCCGTGCTGGGTGCCATAATGATCTTGGACTCGATTATGGGCATTTTGGCATTGTCAATTGCCTCTTTAACGACAATATATGTATCTGGCGAGGTGGTTACTACCCAAATTTCATCTTCGTTGACCACGTCTTCGGCACCAGATTCCAGAGCAATCTCCATAATTTTTTCTTCTGGAATATCGCCTTCTAATACTATCTGACCCTGTTTGGAAAAAAGATAACCAACAGACCCCTGAGTACCTAAATCGCCTCCAAATTTGGCAAAATATGATCTAACCTCTGGCGTTGTGCGGTTTTTGTTGTCTGTTAATGCTTCAATCAAAAATGCTACGCCCCCAGGCCCATAGGCTTCATAGACTACCTCTTCGTATGTAACGCCATCCAATTCGCCTGCTCCCTTTTTGATCGCCCTCTCATAGTTATCTTTGGGCATATTTGCGGCCTTTGCCTGGTCGACTGCAAGCCTCAGCCTGGGGTTGGAGTCAATGTCGCTACCTCCTAACCGAGCGGCAACGCTGATTTCTTTTAAGAGCTTTGTCCATAGCTTGCCACGCTTAGCATCTGCGGCTCCCTTTTTGTGCTTGATGGTTGACCACTTGCTATGGCCTGACATGTTGCTCTCCTTGCAAAGAAATAATTATATCAAATTTACAGCTCACGGACTAATAGAGTGCATAGCACCCAATAAATTCATCCTCGTACCATGCGTTTGGACATACGCGCAAACGGTGGCGGACCTTGGCGAATGACTGGACGTTCCAACATAAACTGATACCATTGTTCGCCATAAACCTTCATTTTCATTGGTTTTTTGTTTTGGAGCAAGGTTCGATTTGACAGCAGACGTTCATCATCTTTACATTTTTTTAGACCCTGATTTAGGATGTTGATTGCTGAATCCCTTTCGTGCATCTCATTAAGTACATAGGCATATAATGCATATATCAGGCTATCTTTTTTTCCAGCCTTTACTGCTGTATCAAATATTTTTTTTGCTGTGCCTCTCTCGCCTCGCTTCCAGTACAAGATTGCCAACATTGCCTTTGCAAAGTAATGGTTCATACTGGCAGACTTTAGGAGTGGCTCTGCCTCGGTATGCTTGTTTCTCATATACTGCAATGTCCCAATTTGGCCATCAATAGAACCCTTTACTAAGAATTGCCAAGGCGCAAGTTTATAGCCTTCCTTCATAGTTTCGATTGCCGGATCAAATTGTTGGCGCTTGATTTGCTCTGAAGCGCGCAAAAATATCTTTTCCAATTTTTCCTGCATTCGTTTGCCGAAATAAATGAATAGCCCAGTTCCGGGTATCAGCCCAAGAAGTATCCCTAACAAAGGAGGGTTTACTCCTAGCCAGATGAGCAGACTTGCGAAGAGAATGGCTACGCCAAGGCTAATGCCGAGGTTAATCACGTTGACTCCGATTAAAGTAAGTGGCCGTTTTCAAAAGGCAGTCACCCTGAATTGCAGAAACAATCAAAATGGGACTTGCAACATCAAAAAACATGATAGTTATCTATATAGCCATTTTCAAAACCCAAAGGGTTTTGAAACAACGGAATTGATAGATTGCGCCTAAAACAAAGCTGGATGCAACTTTGGAGCATATGGCGAAATGGAGGACACAGGCGTACAACATGGTTTTGAAATTACCTCTATTAATAAAGATTATTTCATTATTCAAAAAATTTCAAACTGGAACCTTTTCAGATTTGCGACAGATCAAGCTAAGAAATGATGCCAGTGCGGGTTTTAACTCTTCGTTTTTGACGACGTGGACGTTTTACGGCTGACTTTGCCTCAACAGCCCTAACTACTCCCTTACGTGGCCTGCCAGGCCCTCTTGCAGACATCTTTGCTCCAGTTGTAGCCTTGGCCGCTTTTCTTGCTTTCGAAACGGTTTTGTTAGGTTTTTCCCTTTGAGTTTTTTCTTTGCGAATAATTGCCTGCGCGGCTCGACCAGTGACAACCACCCTTTCACCAGTTTTTAATGTTTTTAACTTACTGCCCGGCTTTCGCCCCCTCTTTTTGCCCAACGGAAGTGGTTCTTCTTTTAGTAGCTCTTTTTCAAGAACTGCCTGAAGACCCATCATTTCACCTGTATCCTTTTCGTGGTCATAGCCACAAAGATGCAGAAATCCATGAATTATCAATGTCTCAACTTGTCTACGGCGACTGACACCAATTTGCTTCGCCTTTTTTTCAGCAACTTCCAGACAAATAACAATATCTCCAAGGTGACTAAATTCACCTTTTTCGGGAGATGCAGGAAAACTTAATACATCAGTTGTTTTATTAATACCTCTGTGCAATTTATTAATTTTCTTCATCCCTCTATTATCTACATAAGAGATAGATATTCCTTGGGATTGAGGACTTAATTGTTGACATAGTTTTTTTACTAAATCCCCAATGGAATGCTCTCCAGGCCCCCTAAGTTTGCTTCTACTAGACCAATCAATTTTGAAATCCATTTTTTTACCTCATTGAAGGGAGTGACAAATCAATAGTATTATTATACAAATTTTCGCTGATGTCAAGGCAATTAATTATAGGCACAATGTTCTTATTCTTGTATTATTAAGGCATCTGGTAGTTGCATCGCTGTACCAGAAAAAATAAGTCTTTGCTATTAACTATTAGCGTACAATGCAATAAAATTAGCTATTATTGATCGTTTTTGGATTCGTTGGTGTGTTCTATCCCAAATATTTATGATTATTTTTCCAGAAAAAATTCGTGGCATTGCACAAGCCTATCTAAGCTTGTTAGACAGATGGAACAAGATTCATTCTTTCACATCTCTGAACCCTGATACTCGCTTTGAGTCCCTATTGCTAGATTCTTCGGTATTGCTACCCCATCTGATCTCTCTCTCGCCGGACTCTCGGGTCGCAGATTTTGGCTCTGGCATTGGGATACCTGCGGTTGTTATCGCGGCTTACAGGCCGGACATCCGTGTTTTCGCAATCGACCGAAACCACAAAAAAATGGCCTTTGTCCAACAAGTTGCCCTCGAACTCAATCTGCAAAATTTATTTGCGGTGCGCGGTTCTATTGATTCATTGGCACCACTGAATGCACATTTCGGTACGGCAAAAGCAGTTGGCGCAATCAGTCTGCTATTAAAGTGGTGGAAGAGACACTCTGCTCCAAGTGCCCCATTTTTTGCATTTAGAGGGCCAGACTGCAAACTTTCCGGGATCACTGCTGAATGGTGTTACGAAATATTCCCCTATGAGCTTCCTGTTTCTGGTCAACGCTCCCTTGTAAGGTTCTGTTTGGGAGCCAAGGCAAATACCGAGTAGTGTTCAGCCCGTTAGAAGCATGGTAGGAAATCAGATCAATTAATTGTGAGCGTCCCAAATCTAACAGAACCCGTAGAAATGCTAGTTATTGTTCTGTTACCGTTGATAATTTCAAACTTTTCAACTGTGAGCGGTATTGTGCAAGGCGTGGCCCCATCTTTTATGTCAAGCGCAATACTAGCCAGTACCCCGTTGTTCAAGTTCTTTAGATCGCCTACTCCCTTTTGGGAGACAATTGCTTTAATTTGGGTGCCAGATGTTGTTGCCATAAGGCCAGTTTGTTCTGCACCAATGGAAAATACTGCTCCATTTTGCACCATCGATTTGTCCGTTGGAGACACTTTTGCCCAGCTAACAGCATTCGCACTATCATGGGATACTGTAATTGCAAATCCAGCACATTGACTCGACTGTTGCGTAGCAACCAAGTCAAGCACTAAGTGGGTCTTGGTTGTTAATGCTGTATTCTTAACAAACCTAAACCCATAACCAGAGGTAGGGTCTGTGTAGTTCAATCCCCGAGGAACTGTTACGTTTACTGTCGCAGTATCGGACTTGGAAGCATTTGCAACACTGACCACCTTGATATGGTATGTGCCAGACACGGTTGGGGCTGTATATAGGCCATTCTGAGACAACGTGGCTCCAGTTCCATTTTCTACCAATGACCAAGTAACCCGTTGGTCATTGGTGCCTGTAACAGTGGCTGTAAACTGTTGCGTTTCGCCAGAGTTGATATCTATTGATTTTGGAGCAATGGTGACAGCAATAGTAGCTGACGGGGGGTTGTCACGTCCCCCTCCCCCGCCTCCTCCACCACTGCAACTTACAAAAAAGGCCAATGTAGTTGTAAAAAAAGCTATAATTGCATGTTTTATTTTCATGGTCATGCCCTCAGAATGCGCCTAGAAGAATAGCGAGATCTGCATCGTCAATCTTTCCATCCCCATTGAAGTCGGCTAGCAAAAGATGGTCAGGGTTAGTACTTCCATACATTGACATGAATTTCAACAGGTCAAATACATCTATCCCAGGACTACCATCAATATCAAAAGCGTTGACATTTATTGTAATGGGGTCGCATGTTGCAGTACCAATCGAATTTGCGACAATCACTCTTAATTTTTTGTTGTTATCCCTGCCATAGAGGGTTAGAGAATAAATTCGATTTGTTGCTCCGGAAATATTTGACCAACTTGCCCCGCCATTGTCAGACTCTTGCCACTGATATGTTGGAGCAGGAATACCAACAGCACCAACACTAAAATCAGTACTGGTTCCGGGAAGCCCATGGTGGATGGTAGGCGATTGGGAAATTATTCGTGGAGTATAATTTTCAGTTATTCCTTCCATTTCCCAAATTCCTCGGCCATGAGTACCCACCCGCATGAAGCTACCATCAGGAGCGATGTATATATCCCGCACAGCGACTAGTGGAAATCCATCTCCAAAGCGAACCCAAGTATTACCTTGGTCAGATGAACGGTACAGCCCCACGTCAGTCCCTGCATACACTACGTTGTTGTCGAACGGGTCAACTTTTACAACGTGAACAGGTATCCCGAATGGAAATCCGTTGGAATCGGTTTGGGAACCATCAATGGCCTTCCATGTATACCCCAGATCAGTGGATTTCCAAATATGGTTTGCCCCCAACCCACCTTCTGCACCGCCGATATTCCAAATAGCAGGGCGCACAGAAGCAACATAAATAACGTTTGGGTCTGCAGTATCAAAAGTAATATCTGACATGCTGTTTAGACAGCCTGGGAGCCCAGTAATAGTTCTCCATGTAGTGCCATTGTCCTCAGAAATAGCAACTCTGCCACGGTGGTAGATGCCTGCGCCCAAGTTCACAGTGACATCAAATACTGCCCCAATTAAACCCAGCCTAAGGTTCGATGCACCGAAATTGCGTATAGTTTCGGTAGGCCATCCATTCCCGGCTGTTGGCAAAGCACTCCATGATGCCCCAAAGTCATCAGAAACATAAGGCACATTATTAGTATAGGTATATACACGGTTTCCAGTTGAATCTGCTAGAGTGCTGATTATGCGGGTATGGAATGGTGTCGCCGAGCTATTGCCAGCCTCTGCGATCCCACTTGTCGATTGAGAAAAGCTACTGTCGTTAATGCTACGATATACCCTCGTATAATACAGCGAACCAAGCATCCAGTTTCCAATATATGGATGTATTACACATCCAAACCCATCGCCGCCAATAACTGTGTTGTAGGTGCCTTCAACAACATTATTATCAGTCCTAAGTCGTGTACCTAAATCCTGAAACCCGGCTATCACTCGGTTTCTGGAACCAGCAGGTGTCGTTGCTGAGGTACTACCAATGTTATAGACAAGTTGTGTTGAAATATTTCTATTTCGGCGGTGATCAATAATGCTTGGATTCGACTGCACCAGTGTATTACTGCCTTCAAATGGTATTGGAGAAATGTCAGGTTGACGAAGTATTGATAATCCGCCATCTGTCCCGATAAAAAGTGTTTTTTGTCCTGAAGGTGCCCACGCAGAAATATGAAAATCCGCATGTGTGTACTGGAAACCTTGAGCAATCCAGCTAGTCATCTGGGAGAAAGTGAGACCACCATCTTGGGATCGATACAGAGATAAATTGGTACCCACAAAAACAGAATCGGCATTAGATGGGTCTACTGCAATCATGTGGTTATATCGGGTTTGGCTCCCATCTCCACTCAGGCTAAAAAGAGTTGGTGAGGCTTGGTAAAACCATGACCTACCCCCATCAATTGACTTCATCAGGGCCTTGGGGAAGTTTCTGTTATCTGGAATATCCCCAGTCATGTAAAGGCCATACATAGTCAATCCACTAGCCGCTATGGCGATACGACCAAATCCATTGGCTGGGAAACCAGATCCAATTTCAGCCTCTGTCCAGGTAAGGCCATCATCGGTAGAAAATGCCACGCCACCGCCACCATAAACTCCATAGCCACTATCAACGAATTGGTATGTCATAACCAGACTATCGTCTTGCAATTTAATTACATCCCAGCAAGTGGCCATTTCCATCGGAGGATATGGTGCACCAGTGTAATTAGTACCTGTACCATCCATCAGCGGGCCACTCTGAATCCTTGTAAAATTCATACCACCATCTACAGATCGAAATAACCCCCTATTGCCTGCCACTAATACAATATTGCCTTGCAATGCCAAAACAGTCTTTACACGCGTAGTGTCACCAAGTGTGCCACCACGGACCCAAGTGTCGCCTCCATCACTGGAAATAAAGAAACCCCGACCCTCGGCTGTACTGGATCCGCTCATCATGTCGCCAAGGGCGAGATAAATGGTGTTTGGATTTTCAGGCTTAAAATCAGCAGAACCGATAGAGAGATTGCCAGCAGTTCCCCCACCGGGTAGACCATCCGTAAGAGATTTCCATACCCAATCATAATTTGAAGTAATATCGGCTTCACTGCAACGCCATAGCCCGCCACCAGCATAACCGACATACAACATGCGGGGATTGGTTGGATGTGGCAAGATAATTGTTGGCCTCCCAGTATCTACAATATTGAGGTCTACAATACTACTATTGGCAGTCTGGCTCTGCCCTCGCCAAGGGCCGATATTATTCCATAACTTGCTTGGAACGCCAGCCCTGATTATTCCATCTGCCGCTAGTGTCAAATTGTATTTTTGGTAATTGGCTGTGCCAGGAATCAGGTGTCCCCATTTCTGTATCTCTTGATCTGTAACCTTCATTTTGTATTCAAGGTAATCGGGAGTAACAGGGCCAAACCATTCGTCAAACCACTTGGCACGTGCAATTGGATCATCTTTTATAATTTCAATCTTTTCATTGGTTTTGCCATGCCCGTCTTGGCTCTTAGATGTCACTCCATCTTGGGCAAAGATTAGGTGCTGAGCGAACAACATTGAGATGAGAATCACCCACCTAAAACCACAGGGTTTACATTTCATAAACACCTCAGCAATTTCCAAGGTTTTTTCTATCTAGTCATTGACAATGAACAAACCAAAATAAAATGCGACATAAACTGTCATTTGATTAGTCCCAAGCCCATCCTTTTGTCCAACTCTGTCAGAACAATTTTGGCACTATAAGGAATGTTTGTCCCAGGACCAAAGATAGCGGCGGCTCCTGCACTGCGAAGTGCCTCATAGTCTTGGGCAGGGATAACGCCTCCAGCTACCACCAGGATATCTCCACAGTTATTCTTATTAAGTTCTGCAACCAACTGTGGCAGTAAAGTTTTGTGACCAGCGGCCAGACTGGACATGGCGACGACATGGACATCGTTCTCAGCGGCCATCTTGGCGGCCTCTTCGGGAGTTTGAAAGAGTGGCCCCATATCCACATCAAAACCTAGGTCTGCAAACGCGGTTGCCACCACTTTAGCCCCGCGGTCATGGCCATCCTGACCCAATTTGGCTACTAAGATGCGGGGGCGACGACCTTCTTTCTTTGCAAAGGCTTCCGTTAAGTTGCGAACCTCTACCACTTCGTCGTTTTTGACATATTCGGAAGAATATACACCACTGATCACTTTAATCTCCGCTTTATGGCGACCAAATATTTTTTCAAGCGCATCACTTATTTCTCCAAGCGTAGCACGTACCTTTGCCGCCTCGACACTCAATTCCAACAAGTTGCCTTCGCCAGTATCTGCACATTTTGTGAGAGCCTCGAGAGCAGACTTTACAGCATCATTGTCTCTATCGCCCTTGAGTTTTTCGAGTCGGGCAAGCTGTTGACGACGAACTTCTACGTTATCAACATCCAAAATTTCTATCGCATCCTCTTTTGCAAGGCGGTACTTGTTTACACCTACGATTGTTTCTGCACCGCTGTCAATCTTTGCCTGACGGCGCGCCGCGGCTTCTTCGATGCGAAGTTTTGGTAAACCTGTTTCTGTAGCCGCCGCCATTCCACCCAGTTTTTCGACTTCCTGGATATGCTTCCATCCTAGGTGCATTATTTCATTAGTAAGGCTCTCAAGGTAATGAGAACCTCCCCAAGGATCGACGATCTTACACATTCCAGTTTCATCCTGAAGGAATAACTGTGTATTTCGGGCGATTCGGGCACTAAAATCAGTCGGCAGAGCAATGGCTTCATCCAGTGCATTTGTATGCAGTGACTGCGTGTGACCAAGCGCGGCGGCCATAGCTTCTACGCATGTCCTGATCACGTTATTGAATGGATCTTGCTCTGCTAATGACCAGCCAGAGGTCTGACTGTGGGTCCTCAGAGCCATTGACTTAGGGTCTTTGCAGTCGAAGGTCTTTAATAATTTTGCCCAAAGTAGCCTACCCGCCCTCAATTTGGCAACTTCCATAAAGTGATTCATCCCCTCGCCCCAGAAAAAACTGAGACGTGGCGCAAATTCATCCACCTTAAGGCCAGCCTTCAACCCAGCCCTTACGTATTCAATCCCATCAGCAAGGGTATAGGCCATTTCTAGGTCTGCTGTTGCACCTGCCTCCTGCATGTGGTAGCCCGATATAGAAATGGAATTGAACTTGGGCATGTTCTTGGCTGTATATGCAATAATGTCCGCAATTATCTTCATGCTGGGCTTGGGAGGATAGATATAAGTGTTGCGAACCATAAACTCTTTTAGAATGTCATTCTGAATGGTTCCGCTCAATTGTTCTAGCTTTGCACCCTGCTCTAAACCAGCAACTATATAGAAGGCCATAACCGGCAGTACCGCGCCATTCATTGTCATCGAAACACTCATCTTGTCCAGCGGTATCTGGTCAAAGAGAATTTTCATATCGAGAATACTGTCGATTGCTACACCAGCCTTACCAACATCGCCCACCACCCTACCATGATCTGAGTCGTATCCTCTGTGGGTGGCGAGGTCAAATGCCACGCTTAGACCTTTCTGGCCTGCCGCCAGATTGCGACGATAAAAAGCGTTGGATTCTTCGGCAGTTGAAAATCCGGCGTATTGGCGAACAGTCCAAGGGCGGATGACATACATAGAAGCGTACGGCCCTCGGAGGAATGGCGGAATGCCTGCCAGGTATCCCAAGTGCTCTGCACCAACATTGTCATCTGCAAAATACATGGGCTTGACTGCAATCTGTTCGTTTGTCACCCATGTCAGTTTAGAGACATCGCCAGCCTGCCTATCCCAATTTGCCTTCCCGCTAGATTTAGTTGTCTGAAGCTCTAAATTACTGAAATTCGGAATCATATTGACACCCCCAGACCTTTTGCCAAACCGCTTAAAACGGTATGGACATCACTTTTAACATGGACAAAATCATCAACTCCGGCCGCCTTGAATGCATCAGCCTGTTCCTTGAGTAAACCGGCAACCAGCATTGTCTTTGAACCTGCGGCCTTGATAGCTTTAGCAAGTACTGGAACCTGTTCAACGTAAGTATCATCCAAACCAACCGCCACTATAATTGGAGCACCACTCGCAACAGCGGCCTTTGCCGCATCTTCAGCCGTTTTGAACCAATTTTTATCCTCTACGGTAAAACCACCAACCTGAAAAAACCCGCGAGTAAAGTCGAGACGAGGCATGTAAGCCCCTACAGGACCTAGATTTGCCAAAAACACATCTGTTTTGCCCTTGCGATTCTTAATCATTGCCTTGCGTAGGTTTTCAAAGCATTCAGCCGTGCGGAATGCTACTAAGGGTTCGACTTTAATACTGCCTGAGCGTCCCAGTGCTTGAGAAATTTCTCCAAGTGTAGACTTTGGAGCAGAATCAACTAAGGCCGCAAAATCCTTGGACTTTGCCTGTCCAGTTCTTGCAACAGATGCTTTGGAGCCTTGCATTTTCTTGACAGCCGAATGGTCAATTTTCTTTATCTCTGGTTCAGCTTCCAGTGAATTAGGATACTGGTTTGTTCCCACAATCACATCAGTGCGCATGGTAACGGCTTTACGCCTTGCTGTAGCAACTTCACCAATAGCTTTCTGAACAAATCCTGTCTCCAGTGCTTTTTGGAGGCCACCAAGAGCCTCGACTTCCTGGAATAGCTTCCATGCCGCCGTTATAAGCTGATGAGTCAATGTTTCAACTGCCCAGCTACCTCCGGCTAGGTCGACAACATGGTCTAACTTAGATTCTTCTCGTAATGTGACCTGTGTATTTCTGGCAACTCTACGTCCAAGGTCTGATGGTTGCCCCCCTAATACCTCATCATAGGCATCTATGTGCAGGGAATCCACTCCCCCAACAATCGCCGCAAAGGCTTCAGTCGTTGCACGTAACATGTTGACGTGAGGGTCGAACTGCGTTTTATTTAGGCGACCATTCTTGGCTTGCAAACAAATCTTGGCGGCCTGGTCACTAGCACCACAAGCCCTAACAACTTGTGCCCAAAGGACGCGCATGGCTCTAAATTTAGCAATCTCCATAAAGAAGTGGCCTCCAACCTTAAGGCGGATGGCCATACTGGACGCCGCATTTTCAACGCTTATCCCCCTAGCTTCCATCGCCCTCAGAGTAGCCACTGAACTGGACAATGTGAAAGCAAGCTGTTGGACTGCATTTGCTCCGGATTCATAGTAAGGAAACCCACAAGCTACAAGTGTTTTGGCGAGGGGTGCGGCCGTCAAAGCCCAATTTGTCATGCTGGCCAGCCCATCGAATGCCTCTTCAAGGTTCATAGGCAATTGGCCATTGGCCGCCAAAAACCCCAGCGGGTCATTTCCAATTGTCAGGTTGGCTTTAGTCAGGTCTACCCCTTTTGCCTTTAGTGCCGCAACAACCAGTGCCGAGGCAGGCACTGTTCCCGCGCCACCCACGACCATTATTGGGATCGCTGGGTCGATTCCATCCAGTGCTTGAACTGCATCTTCGAATGCAGAAATTGATGTGCCACCCCTGCCAACCGTTTCGGTTTCGGCTTGGTCAGCATCCAGACCCTGATAGCCTGCCCTGTCCAGCAACAGGCACACTGCGTTTTGGCCACGCTCCAAGTCGTATTTAAGAGCCTCGTTAAAATCTTTCGGGGTCGCAAAAGGCAGTTCCTGCGCTATCAGCCAGCCATTCAATCGCTTGCCCAATGCTTCCGTTCCACGCAAGTATGGCCATTCTCCTGGGAGATTATCTTGGAACGGCAGGTCTTTTGTATCTTCGGCGGTATACATGGGCTGTAATGTAATACCTTCATAAGTTGCTGTAAGCATCTTCTTTTCGAAAGGTGCTCCCTTTAACAGTCTTATCACTTCTTCTTTCCAAGCATCTAAAGACGGTGGTGGAAACTCGGATAGTAGTCGCTCTCCGGCTCCAGTGTTTTTTTGATCTGCCATTATGCCTCCTTGGCTTGAACTGTCTGATGTTGTGACTTCAAAACTCGCTGGCATGTCGTCGCCTCCATCTCGCCGTCCACTCCTAAGTAGTTTCCAGCTCTATTTTGGCACCGCCCAGCCAACTCTATTGGAATTCAAAACTGAAAAACACCTCAGCTTCGAAAAAACCCTAATAAGAACAAATTCAATTATACCAAGTATCGTTCAAAGATCGCATCTTGGCATGATTCCTTCTGGTTTCTATATGTAATTTGTGAAAATAATGGCCTTGCTTACATTCAACAATTAGAAACGACCGGAATATTTCTGCCAGAGTGCATCTGAAAGTTTCCAGTAGGCACTGACAGCAGATTCAGCCTCTTTGACACAATAATCCGTCAGAAACTTTTTTGCCGCAGTTGGATTTTGATTGTGGATACGCAACGCCTCGGCCTCAATTTCTGCTTGGTTTTCAAACAATTTTGTCTCGATACCATTCATTACTTCAATGATGTCCAAAGACATTTCCTGGTATCTGAAATGTGCCAATTTGCTAGGTGTTCGGAATGCCCACCAAGCACAGTCCTTACTGTATTCGCGTCTGCCATCAACTTCATAGCTGGCGGGGACTTTTGAAATACCTGCATAAAAGGGCATGTGAGGCGTAGTGGCCGGATTATCGTATCCCAACCAAACGACACCACCTATTGAATCAGGTAGCCAGTTACGACTTTGGGTAACGGTTAAATATGTGGATTGTGGTACGGCAATGGTTCTGTAACGCGGGATATTCAGAGCGATCTTTAAGTCGCTGTGTGCAAAGGGATTAGCAACTGGATTGACCGTTGCTTCTTTTTTGGAATCGACTTTATACATCCCTGCTATCTGGTCAAACTCCGTCCCTTGGTATGAATCCCTGAAAATCGCCAAAATGTCTTGTACCGATACTTTTTTTTCAGGTTTTATTGAAAAAGGGTGATTTTCGCTATGAGGGTTCAGGTTCAGACTTGGAGCCAAAATTGAAAGTACACGCCATTCCCTCAAACGGCATGCCAAGCTGACTCTACTAGAGGGTGCATAGGCATAGGCAAAGTCAAACGGCTCGCCTTCAACCCACCATCCCTGTTCGCGTGCCAAGGAATGCACGTTTGAACTGGCCAAAAACCAATCTTTTTTATTCAAATCCAACTGCCTGATACGGCTGGCATTAGCACTTACAGTAATTTCATCGTCGGGCACTCTCACTGCCGCCCATACCGCACCAATCTTGTCCTTGCCGGGGCCATAGATTTCAAAAAGCCAGCACTCATCTTTGTCAGCAAATGTAAAACATTCGCCTGAATCGTTGTAGCCATGCGCCTTAGTAAGTTCGTCAATTATTTTTATCGCTTCCCTAGCAGTTTTAGCTCTCTCCAATACGAGTCTATAGAGTTCCGGAGCGTCCAGTAGGCCAGCCTTACTAACAAGTTCGCGCCTACCGCCAACCGTGGTTTCCCCAATGGCGAGTTGGTATTCGTTCATAATTGGGTAGGCGGCATTAAGGTAGGAAAAAGTTTCATCTACCTGCGGAATTTTTCCAGCAACCTTTGCAGAAGGATCATTAAGCCCCTTTGTCCTCTTTGGGTTTTCGATGAGATTCACCATCGCCCCCTTTGGATGCTTTGCCCTTGCAACAATATTCATCCAAGTTCTGTCTGTTCCACTGTCACAGCTATGGCTGGTCATTGTCGAACCATCCACAGAGGCCAGTCTGCCAACCAAAATACTAGTGCACCCTTCTCCCAGTATCTCATCGGGAGTTACCATTGGGGCGATTGGCGGCACCGGCATCCTCCCCACATTTGGGGCAACCTGTGGCAGGAGTGGCATCCCAACAGCTATCAGTAAGAAAAAAACCTTTTCTAGTTTCATTTGACCTCCAAAAATGGTTTCCATGTAAAATAATGAATGATGATAACAGCCTTTTTGGCTGAAAAATTGATCGAAATTTTTCACTAATGCTAAAAATGTGAAATACTCTGTTTGTTCATGGAGTACGTAGTGGCAAATATTTTTTCCAGCAGATTCTGGTCGAACATCTTTACATCAGACCTAGCCATCGATTTGGGCACGGCTTCCCTTCTCATCCATACGAGACAGGCTGGGCGCATCGTAATTCACGAGCCATCAATCGTTGCAATAAATACAAATACCCAGGAAGTTGAGGCAGTCGGGGATGAAGCCAAGCAATTACTAGGACGGTCGCCCCAGGGTGTCTCGACAATTAGGCCAATAAAAGATGGGATGATCTATGAAGTGGACGCGGCAGAAAAAATGCTTGCCGCCTTTATCAATAAAGCGCGGCCTCGCAGAAAATTTACGACTCGAATAGTGGTTAGTGTGCCTCCACGAGCGCATCAGGTAGCCCGCCGAGCTGTCAGGCAAGTGTGCCACGATGCAAAGGCCGGAGAGGTTTTTTTAGTCGACCAGACAATGGTAGCGGCTATCGGTGCTGGCCTGTCCATACATGAAAAACGCGGTTGCATGGTCGTCGACATCGGCGGTGGCACAACCGATGCCGCCGTGATTTCATACAACGGAAAAGTATTTGCCGACTCTATCCCTGTTGCAGGGGATGAAATGAATGAAGCCATAATCAAGTATATTCGCGAAAAACATAGTGTGTTGATTTCTGAGAGCATTGCAGAGGAAATCAAGTGGACACTTGGCTCTGCCTACCCAACAGAGAGTACGAGTACTATGGAAATATCTGGGCGAGATCAGTTTGAAGGGCTTCCAAAAACAATTAGGTTAAACGATGCCGAAATAAGGGAAGCTCTCAGTGAGCCAGTAACAGCTATCATTGGCCTCATTCGCAAAGCACTCAACGAAACGCCTCCCCAGTTAGCGGCAGACCTTATCAACAGGGGTATTTGCCTCACGGGCGGCGGATCAAAAGTTCAGGGCCTGGATACCCGAATTACAAAAGAAACTCATCTCCCATGCTGGCGAGCAGTCGATCCAGAAACTGCAGTGGTTCGCGGTACAGCCTTTTTGCTAGATGACATTCCGTTTCTAAGACGCATCCAAATACCAGACTGAGGACTGTATATGGACGGCCAATTCTGGGGTAGAAAATGAAGCCTCGAAGCTGGTTTTTGGATCCTGTCTGGAGACAAAGAATTGCCTTGGCGTTGATTTTTTTTGGGCATCTAGTATGGGTTTTTCTTGGCAAATACACAGACCCAATCTGGCGAGGCACCGTTTATTTTTTCAACCAACCAACTATTTTTATTACTGAAAAAATTGAAACATGGCGTTTCAATCGACTGCAAAAAATAGGAGACATAAATGCCGCTCAACAGGAATTGGAATTGCTCCGCGCTGAACTTGCAGAGCTACGGCTGGAGCGGCAACGAGATAGTGTTCATCTAATTGAGGCAGACGAGGCTATCCACCTTTTGGGCCTTAAAAAGAGTCTACCATTTGAACTGCAAACCGTGCGAGTAATGGCAAATAATAGAGATGCCCCATGGGGTGGGATAATAATTGACTCAGGCGAAGACCGTGGCCTCACTATCGACCAAGGCATTATTTGTGCTGAGGGCGTCGTTGGTCGTATTTGGTCAGTTGGCGTTTCCCAGTCCCTTGTGTTGCCATTAGATGCGTATAATGCTTCGACAAGCGTCATGCTCGCTAGAAGCCGTGCAAAAGGTGTTTTACAGGGAAGTAAATGGCCCGGTTTAGCAATCATTCGTTACATTAGCAATCAGGAAGCAATACAAGTTGGAGAGCCAGTTTATACTTCCGGTCTAGATCAAGTATTCCCTCCTGGAATGTTAGTCGGATATGTATCCGAGGTATCCCCAGGCCCACTAGAAATGGATATTACGGTTACTCTGGCCGCACCTTTTGAAAAACTAGGAATACTGTTTGTAATACCAGCCTCGCCTGCGTTGGAATTCAATACTAGGCTAGAGCCGCCACTGCCCATTTCTAGGCGGGGGGCAAAATGAGTTCTCGACCGGCAAACCACCTTCGTCTGCTCCTAATAATATTGTTTTCGCTTTTGTTGATGTATTTTCTGGCACCATGGCCAGCCCCTCAGGCAGTAGTCCATGTTTTTATCGTCTTGGGGTTAGCACCTGAATTACGTAATTCTCTATACTGTGGCTTGTTAGCCGCCTCTGCTGGATGGTTGCTTGAATCAGCACTGCGAACTTACCCGGTCATGGGGGGAACAGCTATGGGCAATATGGTATGCGCCCTATTGCTATGGTATTCCCTATCAATCAGCCCACCCGAAAAGCCTTTCTCCTACTACACTCAGTTGGTGCTTGCCGTTATCATTCACACCATAGTGGTGCGCTTCTTTGTAAACATTGCTTCTGGTCCACATGTTTTGGGATATGGCTGGCAATGGTCTCTCGTTCTCCTTCCAGCTTGGGGGGCTTTGACTTGGCGATTTTACAGCCCACCCCACATGAGGTAGAGCATGGATAATAGGACTCGCTATTCCATTCAGAAACGTCTGTCATTTATAGAAGGTGTGATCTGGTGTCTGTTGGGAACGATCCTTCTCAGATATGCTTGGGTACAGGTAGTGCGAGGAAACGAACTAAAACAGGAGGCAATGAGTCAGGCCATCAAGGTAAGGACAACCCCTGCGCCAAGGGGGCTAGTTCTTGACAGGAACGGCCACAAGCTCATCGAAAACAGACATGTCCTAAATCTGATAATTGAACATGAGGATCTGCCAGACATCCCCAAAGGCGAGCCTCAAAACGATCGTCAACTACGTGCTATTCAACAGACCCATTCTCTTGCACAAGTTTTACTGATAGAACCAGACGACTTAATGCGTAGAATTATTTCTACAAAGAATGCCGGTAGTAGCCGGATTTTGTTGCTTAAGGACAATCTAAATGAAGAGGAGCTGGCAGAAGCAGAAAAGATAAGAGCTAGGTTTCCATTTATTTCCGTACAGATTGCACCTAGGCGCATCTATCTGGGGGAGGAGTTAGCCGGTCATGTACTCGGATATGTGGGCGAGGTATCAAAGGAAGACTTAGTGCGCCTCAAAGAAAAAAACTATCGCCAAGGTGATATTATTGGCTTGGAGGGGCTAGAATCCATCCATGATGACATGCTCCGGGGCGAAGATGGTCTGAGGGAAATAGTCACAGACTATCTAGGTCGAGAGGTGGCTCCCCTAGGTGAAATCCCACCCAAACCGGGGAAAACTGTATACCTAACGCTAGATGCTGGGATGCAAAGAATCCTGCAAGATGCCTATGGTGAAGAAAATGGTGCCGCCGTTGTGCTGGATCTTAGGGATGGTGGCGTATTAGCGATGTATTCCTCTGGATCGTTTGATCCAAATGCATTCATGGATAGACGAAATCCTCAAAAAGTGGATTACCTTCTTAATAGCGATGGACGCAATCGCCTATATCATCGCACTATCAAAAGCCGTCATTCGCCTGGTTCAACCTTCAAGCTCCTTATGGCACTCGCGGCTCTAGAACACAATGTAATCACTCCTCAAACGCTCTTTACTTGCACAGGCACTAAATCATTTTATGGCTATCCCCGCCGATGCGAGGGCGTTCATGGGAGCATAGATGTTCTCACTGCAATTACAGTAAGTTGTAATATTTTTTTCTATGAATTAGGCACAAGGTTAGACATCGACCAAATATATGAAACAGCCAAAAAATATGGCCTTGCAGAAAAAACAGGCATAGACTTGCCAGGCGAATTGGCGAGCCGAATACCCAACAAGACATCCCAAAAAGAGTGGTACCAAGGGGATACTATCAACGTAGCAGTAGGGCAAGGGGCGGTTGGTGTTACTCCCCTTGGCATGGCTCGGTTTTTCTCTACACTGGCCCTAAAAGGAAAAATCTTAACCCCTCATTTACTACTGGGCTACAGAGATGAACAAACACAGAAAATGAATGAATACCCGCCTCCGAATGTCAGACAGGCAGACCTAGATATAAAGACATGGGAAATACTTGACCAAGCGATGTCACAGGTGGTCAGACAGGGTACAGCCAGAGGCATAGCACTGCCAGATTTAGAGATATGCGGGAAAACAGGGACAGCCCAGGTATCTAGGTACACTACGCGTGATGCCTATCTCTCGTCAGCAAAACAATTCCGTGATCATGCTTGGTTTGCAGGCTACGCCCCAAGGGAAAATCCACAGATAGCATGGGCTGTGATGGTCGAACATGCTGGTTTTGGAGCCTCTGCGGCGGCTCCGATAGCACAAAAATTGTGCAAGTACTGGTTTTTTGACCGCAATAAAAACCCACTTCCGCCTCCAGTTGCAAGAACACCCGGCTCGTTTTATGCAATCCCAATAGATGTAGAAACTGAAGAGAACCGAAAGTGAGAGCTTGCAACAAATTTATTTATTCGCCAAAGCATAAATAGGACATTTGAGGTCTATGTCAAGTCCGAGTGTGTTATCAGGTATATATTTGGCTCACAAGCCTATTGGTCTGAGTAGCTTTGACATTGTAAAAACCTTTAAGAAGGTTGCAATGGAGTCCGGCAAAAAAAAGTGGCCACTAGGACATGGTGGCACTCTTGACCCGTTTGCAAAGGGTTTGCTGTTAATACTTTCTGGCCAAGCTACTAGGCTGATGGAGCTATTACATTCATTGCCGAAAGTCTATGAGGCAGATATTGACTGGGGGAGCGAAACCGATACCTGCGACCACCTAGGTCAGGTAATTTTTCGGGGCAACACAGAGAATTTCGATGAGGAATTATTGGATAGGACATTGAGAAATTTTATAGGGTGCTCAGCGCAGGTGCCTCCTGCAACTAGTGCCAAAAAAATTGGTGGGGAGGCGGCATATAAAAAGGCTCACCGAGGTGAAAGTGTCGTATTGCCTCCATCCCAGGTATATTTGCATGAGGCAAGTTGGATAGGGCATGACCTGCCGAAACGGAGCAGGATAAAAATTATTTGCAGGGGCGGGTTTTATGTCCGCAGTTTGGCTAGGGATATGGGACATCACCTCAGCTGTGGGGCGCACCTATCAGGGCTACATCGGACGGCTATAGGCCCATGGTTCGATCCAGGCGAAGCATACCAAATACATATCACTGGCTCAGATTTGCTTCCTTGGTGTAATAGTAGAATTCTGAATGAATTTGAGGCTGACCATCTTGCTCATGGAAGGCCAATAGAAATTGGAGAAATCATTCCAAGTAGTTATTCAGTGCCAAATGGATTTCCAGACACATCTGCACCACTTGCCGCAATCTTTGAATCTAAGTTAGTGGCCTTGCTAAGAGAGCGCGAGGGCAGATTGTGGACTGTTGCAAATCTCAGAGGCGGGCTGTAGCAATTCGTTTTCTAAACAATGCCAAAGCGGCTACCAAGATTTTCAATTGGAGTGTGATTATTTGGCCATCGGAATCAAAGTGCACCGCTCTTATTGAAGCTCCCAGATGAAAAACATGATAGAATGATAATTGATCTCGCGTATCCGAAGGATTCCGAGAGATTGCGGGCTTTACTCGTGCTTTAAAAACCTTGGCGTTTTTTGGGTTCAGCCTGTTGAATGACTTGGTATGAGGCTGACCAATTTCAAGTGCCTCAAAATTCACGGATTTGAATGCGAATCGTCAAAGACAGGCTAATGTCATTGGAGGTAAAATGTCGGGACACCTTGTAAAGCCAAGCAGATATATCCAAAAAGTGTTGTGGGAAGACGAAGTCCTCCTGCACCAGACGAAGCGACACTGGATAATTTTTGTGCCTATCACAATGCTTGTTATTATTGCCCTATTCATGCCTGTCATGCTGGCGCACAAATTTGGAATGCAGGGACCGAATGTCGGTGATGTTGGTATAACTGAATTACTACTATTGATGATATTTTTCTGGGGGCCATGTCATCTAACAAGAATCAACAGCGAATATGCAGTCACCAACAAGCGGATAATTATGAAAACAGGCATTATTCGATTGAAATCCTTGGAGGTTTTCCATAGGAGCCAAGTAGCAATATCAGTCAATCAAGGGATTTTTGGGCAATTATTTAACTATGGTACGATTGCAATACATGGAATATCCACCCACCAAAACTTTGCACAAATACACGCCCCTTTTAGTTTTAAGCGAGCGGCCGAATTGGCAATTCAGAAATTTTCGTCTCACTGAGTTGCATTCGATCGATGCACATGCAAATATGGCGGCTATACAGGTTTGCATTTAAATCCTGCATGTTCTGTGCGTTGACATGGTCGTTTTGGTAGATCAAATGGCCCCCCATCTTCTGGCAAGTTCAGGCTTATTCCTCTTTATGGCTATTTCCACAAGTTCTTTCTGTATGTCGGCAGATGGTGCTTTTTCCATAAATTCTGTGAATATCCTGTCTGCCTCACCTATTTCATTTCTTGCTAAGAGTGCGTCAATCAAAGGACCCAATAAATCTTTTAATATTTGAATGGTAGCACCCTGAGGTCTTCGCACTTCGCCGCTAGGAGTCGGAGGCCACCTAGATAACCAATATTCCCAATGCGGGATCCCAAGATCTATAATAATATCCCATTCCCCAAGTTCTTGTGCATCCCTGTTAAGAATCCCTATGGTTACTGAATGATATAAGATCAGTTTTGACCTGGGAGTAGGGGTTAAATCAGAAAAAATATCCAGCATCCGATACTTGTTTTTTGCAAGTTTATTTAGGCTATGGAAAAAATGAAAATGATGGTCATAGGAAGGTTCCTGCCTAATCCATTCTCGAAGTGGGTGTATCATCCTGTCAGCCATATTTCTCATAAGCGGCGACTGAATTGCAGAATCGGGGATAGAGGGGAAACGATCATGTTGGGTCCGAAGTGGCTTATATCTGTTATTGCTAAACAAACTTTCAATTATTTCTGCAATAGGCTTCCAGATAATCTTATCGTCTTCTTCTGATAACATTGGTTTGTCTGTATCAGTATCTGTGTGGGCTTGGTTGAATCTGTTCATTCTCCTATTGGCGAGTCGCAGGTATTCAATAAGTAGCTCCATCTCAAGATTGGCACTCCTGTCGTTTACTTTCCTAAAGTTTTCCATTTCTTCAATTTTGGACACAATGCCGATACGCTTTGCCATAGCCGAAATTAAGTCATAAGAGGGTTGTTCTACGGTGTAATTCAATATCCTGTTGCCGTCATACAAGCCCCATCCCGGCTTAAGATTGGTAAAGTGTGGGGCGTTTTCTGGTTTTTCAACTTTTACAGGGATTAACAGTGAATCCAAACGGTATGAGTTGATTTCCCTGTTGAAAGCATCAGAAATATCGTTACCATCATCGCTATTAATAACAATCCAGGAAATGTTATTTGTGTTAGATTTGGGTTCTGCGTCTCGGACAGTGTTTCTTTTAACTTCTTCAAGGTCAATGCGGCTCCATTGTTCAGCTAATCTTTGTCTATTGTTGTTTTTTGCTAACTGAATGGCTTTCTCAAGTTCTTCTTTACAATTCCCCTCTGCCCAGTTGATAAATGTTATGAGTGCACTGTCTGCTTCGCTATCAATATTTTGCCTTAAATACACATCGAGCAGAGTGTTGGCCTGCCTCCATGTGTTGGCTTTTCGCGCCCATTCCCCATATCCTGCGCCGTGTGAATAAATGGGGCTACTTATCTCAGATTCGAACATTTTTTTGAAATATTGCTCAGCAATAAAAATATTGTCACCGTCTTCCAACAATCTCTGCATCACCCTTTCGGGGGGATTGTCAGTATTAACCCAAGGTGGGTATTGGATTGAAGCAACGAGGGGTGCCAACGCTGAACCAGAACCGCCCGAAGCTCTCTCCAATATTAACCAGTCAGACCATACAGATTGGCTTTGGGGTAATTCTCTGACAAGCTCCGTCATCCTGGGAAGTATTTGAGTTGCCAAAGCCTTCACTCTAGGCGAAAACGCCATTAAAGTTCCCGCAGTTAAATAACTTGGAGTTTGTCTGAGTGAATCATAACTGCTCAAATACAGAGTTGTCAAGGTTCCCGATTTTATTACCTGCCTAAAGGCTTCCGCAAAATCGCCCCATACTTCATCGTCTTCGCTATCTGTAAGTGGTTTTTGCAATTCAGGTGGGGGGTACGGTACCTTGTCCCAACCATTGTCAATCAGGTGTTTTTTCAACCTTATCCTGGCAATATTATATTGGTGCCACATTAAATACCGAGGAACGTCTATCCGAAAAGGATTTTTCGTTATGTAATTTTTTAGTATTTGGCTGAATTCTTGTACGCCAGCGTCATCCAACTGCCTCAGTATTTCAGCTTCAGTTGGGGTCGTTGTACTTGAAGATGCTGTATGACCATTCTTATTTACCACCCACCACCGGGGTTCAAACTCCCAACCATGTTTTATGGCAGAAGCTGGCATATGACCAGGGTTTGTCGGCGATGAACCAAAAATGTGTTTGGGAGTCCCACTGGGACCGACTGGATAGTGGAGGCGGTCGTATATTTGGGGGTTTTGACTTGCGGCTGACTCGATTGCTTTTGCGATTCTGCCATCCTCTTCATCGTAGAAAAACAATGCGCCATTAAATTTTGCGAGCTCAATATGCCCATCCAACAGTTTTTGCGAGACAATTAGTTCTTGCTCTTGTCGTTCTTGACCTTGAGGGAAGAGGGGCAAAGTAGCTGTTGTAATGGCAGAAAACATCAAAATTGCAAGTGATATTGAAGACCGTAAATTCATATCAACTCCCAAAATACATATTTGCATTAAAATCCTGCATGTTCTGTGCGCTCGATGATTTCTTCCTGCAAGGCGATGCTTAGGTCGCAAAAATAGTCGCTATAGCCAGCCACCCTAACTATAAGGTCGCGGTAAGCTTCTGGGTTTTGTTGCGCCTTTCGCAATGTTTCTGCATTTACTACATTAAATTGGACATGATGGCCGTCCATTTTGAAATACGAGCGCACCAAGTTTGCCAGATGTTCGATCCCTTCTTCGCCTTCTAGGAGTGCAGGAGTAAACTTCATGTTTAGCAGGGTTCCACCTGTTTTAACGTGATCCATTTTCCCCGCAGATTTAATGACTGCCGTTGGTCCATTCCTATCCGCCCCTTGTACAGGGCTTATACCCTCTGAAAGTGGATGGCCGGCAAGCCTTCCATCAGACGATGCACCACAAACGCTACCAAAATATACATGGCATGTAGTAGGTAACATTTCCAATCTATACTGCCCCCCCTTAGTATTGGGTCGGCCATCAATATAATTGAATGCCATGTCGAAAACGCGCACCATGAGGCTATCTGCTCTGTCATCGTCATTGCCGTACTTGGGTATACGGTTGATCAATTTTTGGCGGAGGGCTTCGTTACCTTCAAAATTTTGATCCAAGATGGCTACAAAGTTGGCTATTGAAATTGATTTTTCCTGAAATGAAATTTGTTCTAGCCCTGAAAGCGCATCAGTGATTGAACCAATGCCCACTGCCTGTATAAAGCTGTTGTTGTAGCGCGCTCCGCCTGCATTGTAGTCCATGCCTTTCTTTATACAATCGTCGGTTAGGACAGATAGGAAAGAAGCAGGCATTGATTCTGCAAAGAGGCGTTCGATAATTTGGTTTCCCTGAATTTTTATATCTATTAAGTAGTGGAGCTGTTGTTGAAATGCCACCAGCACATCCTCTATAGATTTGAAAACACTTACATCACCAGTTTTTGGCCCCAGTTGTCTATTGGTACGGATGTCGAATCCATTGTGCAGTGCAAGCTCCAGGACCTTTGGAAGATTGAAGTAGCCTGTGAGGATGTATGCCTCTTTACCAAAGGCACCCACTTCAACACAGCCAGAACAGCCTCCGGCACGGGCATCTTCGATTGTTTTGCCCTGGCGTAACTGCTCTTCTACTACGCTATCGGCATTGAAAACGGAGGGGAAGCCATAGCCCTTACGTATAACTCTTAGGGCGGCCTTTAATACTTTGTCAGGTGTTTTTCTGCTGACTTGTATGTTATTGCTGGGCTGAAGAAGGTGTAATTCGTCTATTACTTCCAGTAGTAACAAAGTTACTTCATTACTCCCATCGCTCCCATCAGAAAGTAGTCCTGCGAGGTTGATATTTGCAAAGTCTGTGTACGTGCCAGATTCAGCGGCTGTGACTCCAACTTTGGGTGGGGCAGGGTGGTTGTTAAACTTGACAAAGAAACACTCCAATAGCTCTTTTGCCGATTCCCTTGTCAGTATCCCTTCCTCAATGCCTTGCTTATAAAATGGCCACAGGTGTTGATCTAGATGACCTGGACAATAGGCATCCCATCCATTTAATTCTGTTATCACACCTAAATGGCAGAACCAATATGATTGCAATGCTTCATAAAAATCCCTTGGAGCATGTGCTGGAACTCGGCGACAAACCATTGCTATACGCTCAAGCTCTGAACGCCTCTTGGGGTCTTTTTCATCGACAGCCATTGATTCAGCAAGTTCAGCGTGGCGTTCTGCAAAATGAATTGCCGCATCACAAGCAATATCGAAGCTACGCAGGTTTTCTCTCTTGTATGATGCTTGGAGGTCGTTTACGAAATCTAATTTTGACATCGCAGTGGCAATATCCCTTTTGAAATCAATCATTCCCTTGCGATAAATCTTGTCGTCTAGCACGGTGTGGCCGGGTGCGCGCTGTTCCATAAATTCTGTATAAACTCCCGCAGTATAAGCAAGCTTCCATTCTTCTGACAACAGAGCAAACATACGATCTCGCATTGTGCGCCCACGCCAGAAGGGGATTATTTTTTCTCTGTAGAGGTCTATTGTTGCCTTATCTACACGGTACCATGTCAATGGTCTGGAATTAAGTATTTCTAGGTCTTCTACGCTATGGCATGTGATTTCTGGATATGTTGGGACTGCCTTGGGGACAGGGCATCGCTCACCTACAATTAGTTCGTTGTGTCCAATGTATATTGCCTTGTTTTCGCAGAGGTGACGAAAGGCCATACCACGGAGGACTGGAATGCTGTGCTTGCCCTCTTCAGCGCGATAGAAGTCTGTAATCAAATTAGCGCGCTCGGCAGAAATAGATGGCTCTGCCTTGAGGCTTTCATTTCTTAAAGCTGAAACTCTGTCATTCATCTCTTTGCTCCGATGTGGGTATCAAACCCATTACGTTTCCATATTTCTGAAAGCATATCTAATATTGTGGAACTTGGGGCATTTAGATTTGATTGAACATCACATTTCCCCATTCTCTTTAGTTTACTGTCACCAAGGGCATGGTAAGGCAAAATTTCTACACGCCTCATAGAATTGTGTGAACAATATCTTTTTGCCAATAGTTCCATTTCGTTTGGGTCGTCTGTATACCCCTGAACAACTGGAAGTCTTATCCATATACATTTGTGCATTCTTGCCAATGTATCAAGGTTCTCCAAAATTGGAGTGGCGGCAACTCCGGTATTAAACTTGTGGCGTTCATCATCATATCCCTTTAGGTCGTACAGTACTAGGTCAGCTTTTTTTGCTAATTCGATTAATGTTTTTGTTTCGACGCTTCCACAAGTATCTATAGCAGTATTTATTTCTTCTTTGCGACATTCTGTTAGCAACTCATCCAAAAATTCAGACTGGGCAGTTGGTTCGCCACCTGAGAAGGAAACACCGCCGCCTGATTGTTCAAAGAAAATCCGGTCGCGCACTAGGTTGGCCATTACTTCTCTTGCAGTCATTGTTTGGCCTGATATTGTCCTTGCCCCTGCAGGGCAATTTTTAGTACAGTTGCCACAGGAGTGGCATTTGGTGTTACTCGGCATATATGGCCCACCGTTGGGGCAAGTAGATTTGCAAACGCTACATCCTATACATCGATCCAGAATAATGTTCAGTTCTGGTCTGGGTGAGATACCCTCTGGGTTATGACACCACAGACAATTTAGTGGGCAACCCTTAAAAAAAACAGTGGTTCTAATGCCTGGCCCATCATGGGTAGAGTACCGCTGGATATTAAAAATAGTGCCACTAGCCATAGTTTAAGCCTTGTTATTTCAGCTTTCTATTTTTCGTCTCTTGCTTTTGTCTCCCAATCCTTTGCCAGTCTTTCATAGCCGAGGGACTTTGCAAGTTCTACAATAGTCGATATGTTAGCGAACTTGCCGTGTTTTAGCCATTCGTTGAAAATATTATCTGCCTCATTTGCCCTGTTGGCATGCAAATAGGCTTCTATCAGGGGGATGCCAACGCCATTGCCAAAACCAGCACTCCTGGTCTCATTGAACTTTTTCATAAATTCTGGAAGCTCTTGTTTGTTGTCGTTGCTTTCTGGAACATTTTTCATAACCAATTCTCTATCCCAGGAATTCTTTAACAATTCTATCAATTTCGTCCAGTCCTCATTTTTTCTGCATTCTGCATAGTATGTATCCATTACTCTACTAGGAATTACTGAAAATTTTTTATATAGAGGACTACATTTGATGCGCTCCAACAATGTCAAAACAGATCGTTCTTCGCCTTCGAGTTTCCTCCAGAATAGCCAGTGCATCCACAATCTTTCTAAAGTTGGCCTTTTTTCCAGCAATGATTCTATGGCTGTTAGATATTGCTTAGACAAAGACTTCAACAACTCGCTTTTTGCACCTTCTGATACCGTCCCAACACTTGGCAAGTTAAATAGCACTTCAGGACTGTTGAGGGCATTGCGTAAATATTTTGCAGTTTCGCCCCAAGTAGCATCCTCTAAGGATGGCTCTGGGTTTTCATCGAAATTTGACGCTCTGACATTGTGATTAATAAGGTTAAACGCCGTCCACAACTCAATTCCTGGCACATTGCCGTGTTCGGCTAGGTATGCTCTGAAATACTCGATGGGGTTTTCAATGCCGTTACGCTTGTAAATAGTTTCGAGAGTTTCTTTGTCTGGCACCACAGTGCCTTCCTCTAACAATCGTCCATCTGGACTAAAAATGCCCCATTTCTCAGGGTCTTCTGCTTTCCACCCCAATGTATTTATATCTTTGCGCCCCGCTGTACCCGTAGGGAACAGCAATGGCCATAATCGATTCGTGATTACATTGAATTTTTGTCTAAAATCGCTGTTTTTATCAACATGCAAATATAAAAAATGCTTACCAAGGCCCATTTCTGGGATTACAAAAGGCTCTTTGCCCATCCTCTGCCCCTGTTCCCACTGTTTAGCCAACTCCTCCATTCCGGCCATCCTAGCCACTTCGGCGAATGCAGATGGACTCCCTTCTCTGCTATTGCGAACATGAGCTACCTTTTCATCAAAGAAGCGATTCGCAACTTCAATATTACTTGTCCTCAATAATGCTTCAACATACAACAGGTTAGACTTAAGCGGATAGCCTTCGATGTTTGTGCCACTATTAACAGCAATCATTCTGGCAACCCCAGGAGGTGCCCAGCTATACTGAATTTCTGTGGCAGATCTGTCAATAGAAAACCGTGTGGCTGACTTTCCGTATCTAATGGCCGTGTCCCAGTTTTTTTTGGCTACTGCATCGGCGAGAATCCATGCGCTTACATTTACTGGAGCCGGATATAGGTTTCTGGCTACGAAATCAAAGCACTCTATGGAATCAATAAAAGCGTGCCCGTTATAGTCCGGTAGGCTCCTGGCCATCCATGCCCAAAGATCCCATGTAGCATTGTCCAAAGGGTCGCGTCTGATAGCCGATTCAATCTGGACAATATGCCTTTGGAAAACTGCTTTCATCAATTTGCTATACTGCTCCGGCTGATCTTTTTGGGGCAGAAAGAACACAGGGTCTATGCCCAGCCAAGAGCCTCTGAATATCTTATCTGTTTCTGCCGCCAGAATAGCCCAAGTACGCAAGTCGGTTTCATCGTCAAGGTCTTCTGAAATATCTACAGGCATTACATGGATGGCACGACGGCGGACCTCTCTCAACAAATCAGTTTTTGCGTCCTGATGGTCTGGATTTTCCAGCAAAAAATCTCTCAACTGCCTCAAAGGGCTTTTAATACCTCTCTGATCCAGCATTTGGTCAAGTTCCTTGGCATCGGGCACTTTAGTACCAGCCACAATCAAATTGTGCTCAAGATTCAGAGCTACCCACTTATCAGTGCTAGAAAGGCTGTATTGTTGCTTAAACCATTGCTCGAAGGCTTCTATGTTTGTCACCCGATTTAGTGAGTTATAAAATCCAGTAGCATTTGTGAGGGTTGCGTGATCCAATAAGGTGAAGCCGTGCTCATAAATACCATCAGAATCGATTAATTTCCTCCATCTGGCAACATCATCAGACTTCCAATCGCCAAGAAGAACAATTTTGTTGCCTTTGTGTCTCGTCAGGCTGTGCTCCATATCGGTTTGTGCCAGCATAGGCATGGCAAGCAAAACAGAAGTGATAAAAGATAACAGCATCCATGTTATTTTCATTTATTCCTCCTTGAGTCATACCTTGCTGATTCGATTGTTATCTTATTCTAGCTACTATCGCCTACCATTTGACGAGGAATCCTGTAGGCTGGCCAAAAATTCGTCATTAGTTTTTGTCTTTCCTAGACGGTCGAGAAGTAGCTCCATTGATTCGGCGGGGCCACTGGTGGATAGGATTTTTCTCAACACCCAAATCATTGCCAATTTTTGTGCGTCAATCAACAAGTCTTCTTTTCGAGTGCCAGATCGCTGGATGTCCATTGCTGGGAAAATTCTGTGGTCGCTCAGTTTGCGGTCGAGGATGATCTCACTATTACCGGTGCCTTTGAATTCTTCAAATATAACATCGTCCATCCTACTTCCGGTTTCAATCAGTGCAGTTGCGATAATTGTTAGGCTACCTCCACCTTCAATGCTACGGGCGGCCCCAAAAAATCTTTTTGGCCTCTGAAGGGCGTTGCTATCAACGCCTCCTGATAGCACCTTGCCACTTGGTGGTACAACTGTGTTATATGCCCGACCAAGCCTAGTTATTGAGTCTAGCAATATCACCACATCTTTTCTGTGTTCTACAAGTCGCTTTGCTTTTTCTATCACCATTTCTGCCACTTGGACATGCCTTGTTGCTGGCTCGTCGAAGGTGCTGGCGACAACCTCGCCCTTGACATTTCTTTCCATGTCAGTGACTTCTTCTGGTCGTTCATCAATGAGTAAGACGATCAAAAATACTTCGGGGTGGTTTGCTGTAATTGAGTTAGCAATATTTTGTAGTAGGACTGTCTTACCTGTTCTTGGAGGAGCAACGATTAATGCTCGTTGACCTTTGCCCAGCGGTGTCATTAAATCCATTATTCGCGTACTCAATTCATGTGGGTCTCTTTCCATTTTTAAGTGTTGAGTTGGATAGAGAGGGACAAGGTCATCAAAATGAGTACGCTCTTTTGCAGTGAGTGGCGGGTCAAAATTTACGGCATCAATCCGTAACATGGCAAAGAATTTTTCTTCTTCTTTGGGTGCCCGAATCATTCCTGAAATGATGTCGCCTGTGTGGAGTCCGAATTTTTTTATTTGGCTTGGAGAGATATAAATATCATCTGAACTGGCAAGATAATTTTGATCAGGAGAGCGCAAAAAACCAAAGCCTTCTGGTAATACCTCCAATAAACCTTCAGCAAAGAAAAATCCATCATTGGCGGCCTTAGCTTCGAGTAATCGAAATATCAACTCTTGCTTACGCATCGACAGTGGATTTTCAATGTCAAACTGCGTGGCCATTTCTGCCAAGCGACCAATCGACAATTCTTTAAGTTCTAGTAAATTTAGCGATGTGTGCTCTGACGACATGAAACACCAATGAAAATTTAGGTTTCTAGGACGGATACCTAGATTATAACATGACTTCAATAATTATATCTAATAATCATTAGGATCTATAACTGGAGGATTATCGGTTTTTGACTTGGGCATTCCCCAAGGGCGTTCTTCTAGTTCAAAGAACTTAGCCTTGTTTCTGACATCCCTTGCATGAGCCGCCATTTCAATATCAGTTTCTCCCTGTGGGCCTGTGCCAGGTCTAAATGCCAGAGAACGTATGCGGTTGCGGGCAGAGCCAGGTCCAGCTCTCAAACCAGTATCTACGTCAATGTCAATCCACTCCAGTCCACGAGGGGGCACAAAATCTTCTAGGGGGGTTGTTTTGGCCGAAAGGGCAAATTTCATAAAACTAGTCCAGATTGGTAATGCTGTTTTTGCACCGTTAGCACCCTTGTGAATTGTTTTTTTAGCATCAAGCCCAACCCAAACTCCACATGTAACTCTAGAGGAAAAACCCACGAACCATGCATCAGTATATTCGTCTGTAGTGCCGGTTTTCCCTGCAATGGGTCGCCCAAGTGTAGTGGATGTGCCACCAGCTGATCCGGATGAAGTCACGCCTTGCAGGAGTTGTATCAATTGGAAATTTACGACAGGGTCGATGTCAGGCTCGTCAGCCTTTATGTGGCGACGCTTTTCGAATAATACCTCATTATCTCTGTCTACAATCTTCAGTATCAAAAATGGTTCCGGGCTTTGATAGCCACCAGAGGCAATTGTCGAGTAGCCCCTGACCATATCTTTTAGGGTTAAGTCAGCGGCACCAAGGGCCAAGCTGGGGTATGGGGGAATTTTGTCCCTATCTATGCCACACTTGTCTATAAAATCCAGCGTGTTGCTGATTCCGGTCATTTCCAATGTTTTGACGGCAGAGATATTTCTTGAATGAGCGATGGACTCCCAAAAAGTCAGTGGCCCCCAAAAATCTCGCTCGTAGTTTCTGGGCTGGTATTCATCGTTATTTTTTCCAGTTTTTCTATCAATGTTAGGCCGGGCACCTGGGATACCTAGTTGGTATAAGATAGGAGTATCTTCCACAATCGAAGCTGGAGTAAAGCCTTCGGATAGTGCGGCTCCATATACAAACGCCTTCATGGTTGAGCCTACTTGGCGAAGTGCCTGAGTCGACCTGTTGAATTGGCTTCGCCTGAAATCATAGCCTCCAACCATCGCTCGTATTTCACCTGTATCTGACTCTACTGCCAGCAGTGCCCCTTCTACTTCGGGCGACTGGTCAAGTTCTATTTTCTTTGGAGTTCCATCAGTATTTGTTTCAGTGATCTCAAACAGTGGTGCGGCACCTCTAACAAGCACTTCTCTTGCTGACTGACCAGCCCATTCAAAGGCACTAGAAGGAACTTGAAGTATTGTTTTATCCATCCTTACCGTTGCCACGTTGTTTTCCCATCCCAGTATGATTCCCCTAGCAGTATCTCCATCCTCATAGAATCTTTGCCATGAGGAATCCTTATCGGTATCTGGGTTTGAATAAAATCGCACCGCTTCCTTGCGAAACCCTCTGCGCTTTTCTACTTCCCGGAGGCCTTTACGCATTGTGTCGGTGGCCGCTAGTTGCCATCCAGCGTCAATAGTAGTATGAATCTTTAGCCCGGCTTCCAGCAACCAATCTTTACCATATTTGGGCTCTAGCTTGGCTCGGAGGTCTTCATTTGCAACCAATTGTTTGCGAACCTCCTCAACGGCATAAGCGGCAATCTCTACATCTCCTGCGTTTTCGCGACTAAGACCTATCGGACGTTCCTTTAGTAACTCGGCATCTCCCTCTCTCAAATAGCCTTCAGCCGCCATGCGTGAAAGAACATAATTCCTGCGATTACGGACAATCTCTCTTTCATTGGAATCAGTACTGAATAGCCGATCGTGCGATCTAGAAGGTCTCTGAACCATCGCGGCCAGCAGAGCACATTCATCTATGGATAGCTTCATGGCGGTTTTATTGAAGTAATAATCGGAAGCCGCTTCAATTCCGTAGTGTCTGGCTCCAAAATTAACCTCATTAGCATACATCTCCATTATCTTTTGTTTGCTGAATGATTTTTCCAATTGCCATGCAATTGCTATTTCCAACAGCTTACGTTTTATACCGCCCTTTAGGAGGTCTCTCTCTCGCCTTTCTGTCACGGTTCGCACAAGTTGCATTGTTAATGTTGAAAAACCAGAGCGGTCTCTGCCCATCGACTTAATGCCACGATATAACGCCCCCCAAAAACCTCTTGCGCTAACTCCTCTGTGGTTCCAAAAATCAGCATCCTCCGCCGCAACAATTGCACCTAGAAAACCCAGCGGGATGTCATCATATGGAACCATGGTGCGCTTTTGAGTGGCAAAAATACCCAAGATACCCCCATCTTTGTCAAGTACCTTTGTTGAAGTTGGTGGAACGCGGTTTTGAAACAGCAACAAAAAAGGTTCAGCTTCGCTGTTTAGACGTGACCAACTTATCCAAGCGACTGTAATTCCCCCAATCAAGGCGCAGGCCACGATGCTCCACAAAATACCCCGCAACAATCCGCCCTTTTTTCCTTTTTTAGCTTGACTTTTTTTGGTTGTTTTTTGGATGACAGGCTGTATATTTTCATTCTTTTTTGGGGGGCCTGATTTTGGTGGTTTACTTGGAGTTTGTCCCGTCCTACTCGGCTTTGCGGATGGCCTAATGGGGGCGCGGGTAGGTTTCTTTTCAGCTACATCAACCCTATTGGGAGTTCGGCCTGGACTGCGCTTTGTACCACTCGATGAAGCAGACTGGCTTTCGGGCTTGGTTCCTGTTTTGATGTTTTTGGTTGTTTTGCCGGAAGTTTGTTTGACCATATAATCTTAGAATACCCTACTCTCACTTTTCACATGTAGAGTTAGGGCTTGAATAATGATTATGACCAAATTTGCCGAAAATCCCCCAACATTATTTTTGGTTGCCAAGCCAAGCAGTGACTTTCTGCCGCAAATATTGGCTAAGGTTGCCATGGAGTTTGTTAATAAGGGCTGGGCGATTTATGGGGATAATTCATTGGTTGACGCTTGGAGAGCCGTAGGCCTACCTATTGAAAAATTGACTATAAAACCTCCAAAAACAGCTTCTTTGGCTTTAGTTTTGGGGGGCGACGGTACTATGTTACGGGCCGCAAGGCAAATCGGCCATTTAGGTATTCCACTACTAGGAATTAATCTTGGTTTTTTGGGCTTCCTAACCCATCCTGCCGACCATTGTCTATACTCCATCCAAAAATACTTTGAAGGAAAATTAATTTCAGACAAACGAAGCACTATCCATGTCAGTCTGCACCGAGAAGGTATGGAACTAAAGTCCTTTGACGCTCTGAATGATGCAGTAATCACTAAAGGCGCCCTCTCTAGGATTCTTAACCTCGAAATAGAGATTGATGGCAATAGTGCGGCCAATCTTAGGGCTGATGGTTTGATTGTTGCGACGCCAACAGGTTCGACAGCTTATGCCCTATCTGCTGGTGGACCAATTCTGCATCCAACTCTAAGCGCATGGATACTTGCCCCTATTTGCCCCCACTCCCTCAACATGCGTCCCTGTGTGATTCCATCAGGCATGGATATAACCGTTACACTTGGTGACGCAGAAGAAGCCCACCTTACCCTTGATGGTCAAGTGGGATGTCCAATAAAACCAGGGGATACCATTCAAATGACTGATATAGGAAGATGCGTAACACTGCTACAGGACCCAAAAATACCGTTTTTTACCGTTCTTCGACAAAAAATGCACTGGAACAAAGAATAGGGACAACTTCAGAAAAAAGTTTCAAATATATTGCACAACCTACTATTGATCGCAACAGGGTATCACAAGAAACTTACCTACTTGGCCGCATGGCCTCCCATTTTTTTGCGACTTCGGGCTTGTTCCTTTTCGTGGCCAACTCGACAATTTCTGCCTGTAGCTCACGGGAAAAAATTGTTGAATCCATAAACTCAGAGAAAACTTTATCTGCCTGGACAACGTCATTTGATGCCAGGGATGCTTCAATCAGCGGAGCCAATAATCCCAATATCAGACCATCATTTGGCTTTGTCTGCCCCTCTCTCCACTGGTTCAGCCAATAATTCCAAATAGGGTTAAAGTTCTTGGTAATGAAATCCCACTCCCTGCGTTCCACAGCTTCGCTACCTATGGCCTTGACGATTGACAAGTCAGTTGAACGATCAAAGATTGAGCCATCTCCAGGTATGGGAGTAAGGCTAGACAATATGCCGATCAGGGAATGTCTATTTTCTAATAACTCATTCAGGCTGAACCAAAGCGAATAGTTTACAGAGCAATAGGGGTCGCTCTTAATAAGTTCTCCAAGGGGATTTATCAGTCTAGTTGCCAGGGTTTTCATTATTGGCGACTGGACTACTGATTCGGGGATTTGAATCCTAAAGTTCTCCAGTTTGTACCGACCATTGCTCAATAGCTCGCTCAATATCGTGGCAATGGGCCTCCAGATGATATTGTCCTCTTCCTCGGTCAGGCTCTGTTTGTCTGGCTGAGCTTTGTTGAGCCTCTCCATCCGCTTATCAGCCAGTTTCAGATATTCGGTCAGCAGGTCAATTTCGAGATGGGCATTCCTGCTGTTGCCCCTTTTGAATGATTCGTACTCTCGAATCTTGGAAAGAACCCTGTTCTGCCTCGCCATGTGCAGGATCAAATCGTGGGTTGGCAGTTCGTCAGAATAGGCAAATACGTGATTTTTGCCATCGTACAGCCCCCATCCGGGTTTGAGATTGAGGTAGGCAAATTGTGGGGCATTTTTTAGCTTTTCGATCTTTACTGGTGCGGGGAGGGAATCCAGTGAGTATGAATTTATCAGTTCACTGAATGCCGCAGAAATGTCGGAAGTGTCGTTGTCAAGCACTAGCCAGGTAATGCTTGAAGTGTCAGGCTTGTCTTTGGCCAGGTTTTTATAGCTCTCAAGGTCGATCTCGCTCCAACGCTTTGCCACGTTTGCCAAGTTTTCACTACCTACAACACCACGTTCGACCTTCCACAAAGACATTTCAACGGCGTAGTCTCTTTCAGCCTTGCAATTCCCGGCAGTCCACTCAATGAATTTCAATAGTATTTGTTCAGCGTTTATATCCTGTTTTCTTACTGTATAGATATTAATCAGATCTAAGGCTGGTCGCCATGCCTGAGATTTGCGCCTCGCTTCCATCTGTTTGCCAAGCGAATCGATTGGATCTTTTATACTGGCTTCAAATTGCCTTAATAAGTACTGTTCAAGAACTGGGTCCTCGGAACCATACATAGGAGGGAGGAACTCTCTATATCTATCCAACACCCGCCAATATGGATAGTCGATGGGAGCAAAGGGACGTTCTTCAATAGAGGCGAGCAAAGGCTGGAACAGCTCCATGTTCCCTGATGCCCTTTCCAGAACCAGCCACAGCTTCCAGGCAAGCACGCTTTCGGGCAATTCTTTGACGACCTGCGTCACGCGGGGTAGCAATTGAGATGCTAGAGTTTTCACTGTCGGCGAAAGCACCATGAATTTTCCGGGCATCCAAATTCCACCAAGTAAATTGGCGATAAGGGGAAAGCTCCTGTTTGATTGCGTCCATGCTTCCGAATCAGTTGCCAATCTTAGGGTAGCCGCAAAATCGCCCCAAATCTCCGTGTCCTCTGTGGGGGTCAGTGGCCTTTTTAGCTCTGGTTCAGGGATTCCAAACAAATAGCCCTGATTCCAACCATTGTCGATCAAATGGTATTTCAATAGTTTCCTGAATGCGACTTCGTATTGGTGGTTTAGTAGCCTCATTAGGGCACCGTCCCTGTCGGGGTTTTTCCTAACGTAGTCTTTCAATATCTGGCTGATTGATGGAATCTCTGCGTTATCTAACTGCTTAATTACTTCCTCTTCTGTAGGCACTTCCGTGCTGGAAAATATCGTTGTGCCGTCTTTGTCTACGATCCACCATCTGGGTTCTATCTGCCAGCCGTTCTTTCTGGCAGAGGCTGGCATGTGGCTTCTGTCCACCCAATCAGCCCTAGAGCCATAGAGGTAAAGAATGCGGTCGTAAACTTCTGGGCTGTCGTTGCGTATTTTGACCATTGCTGGTGCTATCTTGCCGTCAAGGACGTCGTAAAAAAAGAAAGCACCGTTGCTGAGTTTGGCATTATTAAGGTAGCCATCCAAAAGTTTCTGTGAGGCGGTCATAACGGGGTCTTGAGCCACCTGACCATGCAACGCCACGGCTACAATTGCCGGCAAGAAGAGTAACACCCTAATCAACTGTGAAATGCGGGG
>WRHW01000018.1 GCA_009783055.1 Holophagaceae bacterium | reverse complement strand
ATTTGATTGGCCTTTCACCCCTATCCTCAGGTCATCCAAGCGGTTTTCAACCCACACTGGTTCGGACCTCCATCCGGTGTCACCCGGACTTCATCCTGCCCAAGGATAGATCATCCCGTTTCGCGTCTATTCCCAGCGACTAACTCGCCCTATTCAGACTCGGTTTCCCTTCGGCTCCACCTATACGGCTTAACCTCGCCACTGAAAATAACTAGCCGGCTCATTATGCAAAAGGCACGAGGTCCCACGTGTAAACAATCGTGGTCCCACTGCTTGTAGATTGACGGTTTCAGGTTCTATTTCACTCCCCTCATCGGGGTTCTTTTCGCCTTTCCCTCACGGTACTGGTTCACTATCGGTCTGATGGTCCTATTTAGCCTTACCGCATGGTCGCGGCAAATTCCAGCAAGGTTTCACGTGCCCCGCTGTACTTGGGATACCCACCAGAGGCTATTGGCTTTCGCATACGGGGCTATCACCCTATACTGCCAGTCTTTCAATACTGTTCTGCTAACCAATAACTTTTTGACTCTGCGCCAGATCTGCAACTCTGACTGTGGGTCCCACGACACCCCCTAAGCAACGCCTGCAGGCTTACACTTAAAAGGTTTGGGCTACTCCGGGTTCGCTCGCCGCTACTACCGGAATCACTGTTGTTTTCTCTTCCTGTGGGTACTGAGATGGTTCACTTCCCCACGTTCGCTTCGTATCGCCTATTTTGTTCAACAATACGATACTTTGGCTTTCACCAAAGTGGGTTCCCCCATTCGGACATTCCCGGATCTATGCTCGCGTGCAACTCCCCGAGACTTTTCGCAGCTTACCACGTCCTTCTTCGCGGCCATCAGCCAAGGCATCCGCCGTCAACCCTTATTCACTTGACCTTCTATCAATTAATTACACCAATGTAATCTCGAAACCATACTGCTTCCAAATCACAATGACCATGGAAATGGCTCGATCGATAACGGCCTTTCTATTCTTAAACTTTCTTTCTTTTTACTACTCCCTGACCTCACGGCCAGTTCTAGAGTTGAGAGACTTTCTCTTGCTACCCTGATTACACACTATGATGCTCTCAGAGTTGCTCTACTTGCCTCGCCTTAAAACTCCACTGTGCCTCTATATTCACAGTAGATCACCCTTCCTATTACTCCCTATTCTCTGCCTTTCAATGACCTCTTGCCACCCTGTCGTGGGATGGGATCAATAGCCCGCTCTGCTATTCATCTCATTCCACTCTCTCACTGGCTCCCCGAAAATAACCTGATACTTCAATGCTGGTGGGCCTAGGTGGATTTGAACCACCGACCTCACGCTTATCAGGCGTGCGCTCTAACCAGTCTGAGCTATAGGCCCTCGTCTAAACCTTACTCTCTCTAGCCTCAATTCTACTCAGGCTACCAGTCCGGCTGCAAGGCCTTGGTGGACCCGACCGGGTTCGAACCGACGACCTCCTGGATGCAAACCAGGCGCTCTCCCAACTGAGCTACGGGCCCCGCTTTGATTTAAATAATTCAAACCCTGTCGTTTCAAAAACCCCATAGGCCTGAAAATGACTCGATTAACTCAATGCCCTCTGCCAGTTATGACAATTTGGCTCGCTCTCTGTGGCACCTTTGAAAGCCGGATATATATGCAAATACTCAAATCTTTGAGAAATCTGCGCGAATGAGAGGTTGACCTTTGCCGGCACGCTCTTCTCTGCACTTACGTGCTCTCAGAGCTCTTGCCTTCTCCTTAGAAAGGAGGTGATCCAGCCACAGGTTCTCCTACAGCTACCTTGTTACGACTTCACCCCAATCACCAAGTTCACCATAGAGGCCTAGCCCCTTTCGGTTACCACAGCCTCTTCAAGTGCTCCCGGCTTTCGTGATGTGACGGGCGGTGTGTACAAGGCCCGGGAACGTATTCACCGTATCATTCTGATACACGATTACTAGCGATTCCAACTTCATGCAGTCGAGTTGCAGACTGCAATCCGAACTGAGGGCGGCTTTTTCCGATTGGCTCCACCTTGCGGCTTCGCTACGGTCTGTACCACCCATTGTAGCACGTGTGTAGCCCTGGACATAAGGGCCATGAGGACTTGACATCATCCCCACCTTCCTCCCGGTTAACCCGGGCAGTCCCTCTAGAGTTCCCGACTTTACTCGCTGGCAACTAGAGGCAAGGGTTGCGCTCGTTGCGGGACTTAACCCAACATCTCACGACACGAGCTGACGACAGCCATGCAGCGCCTCTGCTACTGTCCTTGCGAAAAATGACATCTCTGCCACGATCAGTAGCAGTTCAAGCCCAGGTAAGGTTCTTCGCGTTGCGTCGAATTAAACCACATGCTCCACCGCTTGTGCGGGCCCCCGTCAATTCCTTTGAGTTTCAGCCTTGCGACCGTACTCCCCAGGCGGGACACTTATCGCGTTAGCTACGGCACGGCGAGGGTCAACTCCCGCCACACCAAGTGTCCATCGTTTACAGTGTGGACTACCAGGGTATCTAATCCTGTTTGCTACCCACACTTTCGCGCCTCAGCGTCAGTTACTGTCCAGGTGGCCGCCTTCGCCACTGGTGTTCCTCCACATCTCTACGCATTTCACCGCTACACGTGGAATTCCGCCACCCTCTCCAATACTCTAGCATACCAGTCTCAGATGCAGTTCCCAGGTTGAGCCCAGGGATTACACATCTGACTTGATATACCGCCTACGCGCCCTTTACGCCCAATAATTCCGAATAACGCTCGCCCCCTCTGTATTACCGCGGCTGCTGGCACAGAGTTAGCCGGGGCTTCCTCTCCAGGTACCGTCAAGACCACTGTCTCTTAAACTATGGCCCTTCTTCCCTGACGACAGGGTTTTACGACCCGAAGGCCTTCATCACCCACGCGGCGTTGCTGCGTCAGACTTACGTCCATTGCGCAAAATTCCCCACTGCTGCCTCCCGTAGGAGTCTGGACCGTGTCTCAGTTCCAGTGTGGCCGATCACCCTCTCAGGCCGGCTACTGATCGTCGCCTTGGTAAGCCTCTACCCTACCAACTAGCTAATCAGGCGCAGATCCCTCCAATAGCGCAAGACCATAAAGGCCCCCTGCTTTCACCACCTATATCTCAATAAATGGTCGTATGCGGTATTATCGCCCCTTTCGAAACGTTATCCCACTCTACTGGGTAGGTTATCCACGTGTTACTCACCCGTCTGCCATGCACATTGCTGCACATCCGACTTGCATGTGTTAAGCACGCCGCCAGCGTTCATTCTGAGCCAGGATCAAACTCTCATGTTATCCTAAACTCTCAATACTTAATCTAAAACGCTTAAGTTACTCGCTTATTTGATCATTAACGCCCCCCTTAAGAGACGCCAACTCAAAGGCTCTCATTCTCTCTATCCGACTTTCAAAGATGCCTAAAGAAACCTAGTCCGAAACAAATCACGAACACAGCCCCACATCCATACAATAACTGCCAAATCTGTAACACGACAATTACCTAACGAACACCACGCCCTCAAACGCAGACAATCAGACTAACACATACATCACAAATTGCAAGAAAAAAAAATAAAAAAAAGAAAAAAAATTTATTGGGGGTTTGACGCGTACATGCAGGGCATAATTTGAAATAATTATGGAAAACCATTTTGATGTCTGTGTTATTGGAGCCGGACTAGCAGGCTCTGAGGCGGCTTGGCAACTTGCCGAGCGTGGACATAAGGTATTGCTTTGGGAAATGAGACCCACCAATACTACCCCTGCCCACCAGACTGGATTGGCCGCAGAAATGGTATGTTCAAACTCCTTAAAGAGCGATGACCCCATAAGTGCTACAGGAATCCTCAAGGCAGAAATGGAGACCCTTGGCTCGATGATTCTTGCTAGTGCACGCCAAACAAGGGTTCCAGCAGGACGTTCACTAGCGGTGGACAGGCACCTATTTGCAAAAACAATAACTGACCTGCTACAGAGCCATAGCAACATCGAATGGCAAACTACAATGGCGACAGAGCCTCCCAAAAATATACCAGCAATAATCGCATCTGGCCCTTTAACGGCAGAGCCTTTAGCAGATTGGATTTCCAGCACTTTTAACCAAAAAAGTCTATTCTTCTATGATGCAATCGCACCAATAGTAGAGAGAGAGTCTATTGACCTATCCATTGCTTTCCCTGCATCAAGATATGACAAAGGTGAGCCTGATTTTCTCAATTGCCCACTAGACAAATGTCAGTATGAACACCTAGTCACAAGTATCCTAGAGGCTCCCAAAGCACCTCTGAGAGACTTTGAAACAAATTTTTTTGAAGCCTGTCTGCCCATTGAAGAGATGGCAGAGCGAGGTATGGAAACGTTGCGCTTTGGCCCCATGAAGCCAGTTGGACTAACAGATCCCAGAACAGGACGGTGGCCTTATGCCGCAGTACAGCTTCGCCAAGACACAATTGCAGGAGATCTATTTAACATGGTTGGCTTTCAGACGAGGATTACCTGGACTGCTCAAGCAGAAATATTCAGGCAAATCCCAGGACTAGAGTTCGCTGTTTTCTCCAGGTTTGGTAGTATTCATCGCAACACATATATTTCAGCACCTAGATTACTTTGCGCTACCTTGGCAACAAAAGCCCGTGGTGACATTTTTTTTGCAGGTCAACTGAGTGGCGTAGAAGGCTATCTGGAATCTGCGGCCAGTGGCCTGGCGACTGCAATAGCAATGGATAGGTATCTCCGGAAATTGCCACCTATGGAATTTCCAAGGCAAACAATGATTGGTTCCCTGCTCCACTACTTAGTCAGTTCAAACCCAGATAATTTTTCACCGATCAATGCGATGATTGGCATATTGCCTGACCTGCCAGAAGACACCATAGATATTAAAGCCATTAAGAAGGCAGGAGGCCCAAAGAGCTTGAAAGAAGCCAAGAGAACCGCTTTGCATGGAATTGCAATCAGAGCAATGAAGCAGTTTGCATTAAATTGCAATAAATCTGCATCTATTTGAAATTTTTTTGCTCGAATTGCTATTAATCTACAAAATTTTGATTTTAAGGAAATTACAACTACTCAAACTACCCGCCACTTAGCAAGTGTATTACCTTTACCTCTGCCTCGTCTGGCACAGTCGTATCTGCATAGTTTTCTTTTGGTACATGCATCTCATTGATAGTAACGATTAACATCGGAAATTTATATTTTTTTGCAGACAAAATATTCTGTACGGTAATACCGTCGTACCAGTCAAGTGGATCGCCATTTACAGTTATCATGTGCAGAGGCTAGGAAAGCAGAGGTTTTACGACATCTAACACTTCAGGGAAGTCGATACCCAGCTCCTTGATCCTATCTATAGTTGGCACACCATTGGATGTCCATCCACGGCGCTTGTATACAGCATCTGTCAATTTTTCATATCTGTCGGTGCGCCAGGTGCGATGAAGTGCCATCCTTTCTTCCAGTGACATTTTAGCGGGGTCTTGCCCCATTTCATCTCTTATTTGCTGGTCGTATCTATCTTCGCGACTAGTATATTCCTCTTTGCTGACCGGCCCCATTGACCTGTAGGGTGCTCTATCATGTATTCTCAAACCCTTGCCCATCCTGATATTGAAAATTCGCTGAAAGTTGTACACTCGCGCACTTTGGTTGAGCATATCCTCGACAGTAATATGCGTGCCGAGCATTGCTCCGTGCATTGCCAGATAGTTTTCAACATGCTCAGGTATCTTATGAGGTTCATGGCGTAGGTGGTTATCCTTTGGAGAAACGTCATTCCAAGGCAACTTACACCATCCATTCAGCCCAAACCAAGTACGCCATAGTGGGAAATAATACAGTGCCTCGGCCTTGTCCTCAAAAGTAGGTAACTGCTTATTAACCATGTCCATAAATATTAGCCATGCTTCATCGTGCTGTGGCCCCTTGTTGGTCATAGCATATCCACCCTGTTGCGCCAGGCTTTCTTTGGAGAGATACTGACTATATTCCAGACCCTTATTTTCCATGCCGATGTCATCCAGCAGTTTAGGATCGCCCCATCCCCGCTCGGCAAAAATATGCTTCATCTTATGCACACCCAAGCCTACGATCTTGCCAAATCCTTCTCCACGCGCCATCTGGTGCATCAACTCAAGGTCGGCAGTCCAATTACCCCAAGTCAATTCCAGGCCACCCGTCCTTTCTTTATTCAAAATCCCCCTTTGGTAACACTCCATCACAAAGGCACAAATAGTACCCCAAGTAATCGTACAAATACCGTAGGTATCGCAATAGAAATTAAGCTCCAAAACAGCTTCGGCATCAAAAATCCCCGCATTAGAGCCTAAACCTGCGGCATTTTCATATTCAGGCCCATCAACCGTAACAACGTCTCCCTTGTATGGCCCCGTCCGCAGAGTCAGTCCATCGGCTCCCTTAGCACAACTCATCGAGCAACCATACCAACAACCATCACTGGTTCGCTGGGTACAGCGCAGGTCCCAAATATAAGAAGCAATCTTATGTGTTTCAGGATGTGAGCCATATTGAAAGTTATGTACCGGTAATAAGTCATAGGCATCCATGATTTCTACAATGTGGGCTGTACCATTTCGGCGCATCACGCATTGGCTGGGGTCTAGTGCTCTCAGTTCTTTATGAAGTTTGATGCCAGTCTTTGCAATGGTTTCAAAATCAACCGGGTGGTTGTGGTCGCCCTTAACTTCAGGTCCTCTGATAACAATAGCTTTGATGCGCTTATCGCGGAATACTGTCCCTATACCACCTCGGCCTGCCTGCTTTAGCCTAATGCAACCACGACGTTTATCGAACCACGAAAAATTAAGCATCCCAATCAGACTATTATCTGCCGCGCTACCGGCACTGACCACACTAATGTTAGTTCTGTCACCTTCGCCCTCTGCATACATTTCGGTCAAGACTTCAGCAAGGATATGGCTGTCCAAGGGCTCTAGTGGGCACTCCTCAATTTTAATAATTCCCTTTTGTCCATCTATGAAGATGATTATCTCCTTTTCTGACTTCCCCTGTATTTCTAAAAAATCATAGCCACTGAACTTGAGTAACGGGCCAAAATATCCGCCAACGTTGCTATCTATAGGAATATCTGTCTGAGGTGAAATACTCACAACTATGGACTTTCCACTGCCCGGATACTGGGTGATTCCGGATAACGGCCCAGGACTAATGACGATTTCATTTTCAGGGTCATTCCACTTTGTACTCGGAGTTACCGCATGCCAGAGTTGCCACAACCCAAAGCCACGTCCGCCGATAAAGATATCTTTCATCTCCTGAGTGACGGGTTGTTCCTTTACCTCCAACGTATTGATATTAATGTACAGGCCACGATGGCAGTATCCTTTTTCAGGTAACTTTGGAGTAAATGTAGATTCCTTTAACAGATTATGCGCACTGCGCAACTTAGAAATATCTAGTCTGTTCTCAGTGCGCTGTTGGTAGTTAGTTTCTACACGATGAAATGCAAGGTAATCAGTTAAGCCAGCATAGGGGTTACTCATATCCTGTTCCTCCGGTCAAATAATTCTGGGTGATGGCGTTGGCACTTCTACAATTTCCAACGCAGAATTAGGACATGCTTTAACACATATTCCACAGGCGATACATTTGTAAGGCACCACCCACTCAGGGTTTCGTTCAAAAGCATTTTTTTCACAAAAGCCAACACAGGTATAACATCCAACACAAATCTTTTTATCTAATAGAACTATTCCTTGTTTATTGCGACTCAGCGCATCAGCAGGACAGACAACCACACAGTCCCCGCATTGGTCACAGATAATAGTTTGATCACTATTGATGTGAAGAGCGGCACGAGCAGGGTCATCGCACTTAAACACCTTGGAGGCACATGTCAACTCACATTCGTGGTTACATTTGCGACCATAGTCACATTTGTTGTTATCTATTTTGAGAGATTTCATTGTTGGTTGCCTTTGTAGAAAGGAGGGTTACATTTTTTCAGATGGTGCTGTCCAAACAGCACTAGGCATAAGAAAATGTTATCCTTAATAGCTAAGTAAGACAAAGGATTGAACAAAAAAAAAGGAAATATTGGCATTATGCTTCAAGACAAATTTGGGCGAACCATTGATTATCTAAGGATTTCAGTCACAGACCGATGTGATTTGAGATGCATATTTTGTATGCCGCCCGAAGGCGTGCCGCGTCTAGACCACGCAAATATTTTGCGCTTTGAAGAAATAATAGCTATCGTAAGGGTTGCAGAAGAGCTTGGCATCAAGAAGATAAGACTGACAGGCGGTGAACCCCTTACAAGAACAGGAATAGTTTCACTGGTGAAGAATCTGAGTGGCATTTCTGGCATAGATAACCTTGCCATGACTACAAATGGTGTTTTATTTCATAACATGGGGCACTCCCTACAAACTGCTGGCCTGCACCGAATTAATTTTGGTATTTCGAGCCTAGATGAGGCTACCTACAACAAGATCACCCGCGGGGGAAACCTATCAAAAGCATTGGAGGGGCTTGATACCGCCATCAAACTAGGCTTTGCTCCCATCAAGATAAATGTTGTTGTCCAAAAGGGAATAAATGAAGACCTGACAAAGTTTATCGCCCTAGCCATCGAAAAGCCAGTACACGTGCGGTTCATAGAATATATGCCAATCGGTGCAGAAACTCATTCTGCTCTATTTGTACCTGCCACCGAGATTTTTCATAGCATTGAGGCAACTACCAAACTGGTGCCAATAGAAAAATCCAAAAGCAATAGCCAAGCTCCCAACGCTTGGCAAATAAAAGATGGGTGCGGGAGCATCTCGATAATCGCCCCTATTTCAGAAAACCATTGTGGCAATTGCAACCGCCTCCGCTTGACAGCCGATGGTCAGTTACGCCCTTGCCTTTTTTCAAAGGAGGAGGTAGACATAAAACCAGCCCTGCGCCCCACAATAAATGCAGAGCAAATCAAATCGCTGATAATTAACGCTATAGCATCAAAGCCAAAGAGCCTACGTGAAACTAGCGACTTTGGCAGAAGGATGTCCCAAATAGGGGGATGATATAGACAATAAATGCCCTCTACTATCCGTCAGCATTAATTTTCTTGATGATGTCCGGTAAGACTAAGTCGGCTTTATCATTTTCGACCTGACAAGTACCAGCGGCAATATGACCACCACCGCCATATTGAAGCATCAATTCACCAATATTAGTATTGCTGGATCGATTCACGATGGATTTACCAGTTGCAAAAACAGTATTTTGCTTCTGCAATCCCCACAGGACATGTATAGAGATATTTATTTCAGGATATAGAGCATAAATCATAAACCTATTTGTAGCCCAGATAACTTCTTCGTTTCTTAGATCGAGGACGATTAAGTTTTTGTATACAGTCGAACAACGCTGTATCTGTTCTTTAGCCTTTTCGGTATGCTCCAGATACAACTGCATCCGTTCCTTTAAGTCGGGTAAATCCAATATTTCGTCAATGGTGCGAGTCCGGCAGTACTGGATAAGATTCATCATAAGAACATAATTACTAACCTTGAACTCGCGGAAACGACCAAGGCCAGTGCGAGAATCCATCAAATAATTGAGCATTACCCAGCCCTTAGGATCAAGAATCTCATCAAGAGTAAACTGGGCAGAATCAGCTTTATCAACGGCTTCCATCATTTCTTCAGAAATTTTTGGGAAAGCCTTTTTACCTCCATAGTGGTTGTAAACAACCCTGGCGGCAGAGGGAGCTTCAGGCTCAATGATATGATTCTTTCGATCGCCAACATTTCTGATAGTTTCAGACAAGTGGTGGTCAAATGCGAGGTGGGCATTTTCCACATAAGGCAAGTTTGTGGTTATATCCCTTTCGGTAACTTCGATCTTTCCATCCTGCATATCCTTTGGATGGACAAAGCGGATATCGTCAATGATGTCCAGTTCGTTTAGCAAAACTGCACAAACCAAACCATCGAAGTCGCTACGGGTGACTAGGCGAAATTTTTGGGACTCCACGGTAATTCCTCCGTCTTATGTCGTTATGTTAGCAGTATTAGTTTGAGTTTGCACCAAAAAGTAAAAAAAAATAATAAACAGGGTTTTGGCCGATAATTTACACGTATTCCCTAGCCCAGGGCAAGCATCTTTTGTAATGGTTTCAATGCTTTTTGACACAGAGTTTCATCTAAGGTTATTTCTGGTTTTAGGTCGCGCAGAGCCAAATATATCTTTTCAACGGTATTTAGCCTCATGTAGGGGCACAGTGGGCAACTTCCGCTACTATCCACGGGAATTGACAAAAACTCAGCGTCTGGCCTAACTTTACTCATCTGGTAGAGAATCCCCGCCTCGGTGCCAATAATAAACACTTTTGCAGAGTCAGTAGCTACAAAATTTAGCATAGCGGCAGTAGAACCCACAAAATCTGCCCTGGACGTAACGGAGGCAGAACATTCGGGATGGGTAAGGAATTTTGCCACTGGATACCTTGCTTTTAGTTCCCTAACTTTGCTTGGCGTAAATTGGTCATGGACTATACAAGAATTAGGAAATAACACCATGTCGCGACCAGTTTTTTGCGAAGCCCATTTCCCCAAGTGGCGATCCGGGGCGAAAACGATTTTTTTCTCAGGCGATATACTATTTACAACCCTGACAGCATTAGAGCTAGTGCAAATAATGTCAGAAAGAGCCTTAACCCCCGCAGAACAATTTATGTAGCTGATAACGGCGTGATCGGGGTAATCCTTGAGCCAGTTTTGAAAAACCAAGTCGCTACACCTATCGGCCAGAGAACAACCTGCGCTAAGGTCGGGAATAACAACTGTGGAATTGGGGTTGAGGATTTTTGCAGTTTCAGCCATAAAGTGAACACCGCAAAATAAAATCACTTCTGCCTTGGTTTTTTGTGCTGACTGGGCAAGTTGTAGGCTATCCCCTACAAAATCTGCCAAGTCCTGCACTACAGACTCTTGGTAATAGTGAGCCAATATCAGTACGTTTTTTGCCGTGCGAAGTCGCTGGATTTCTGCAAGCATGTCCACATCTGAGCCAATGCTGTCCAAATCAGGAAAATAGGGTAGCGAAGTCATGGGGATAGTATATAGCAGTTTTGCTTTAGGCAATCGCTAGTAAAGCATAAACTCGCAACGACGGTTTATGAAATAACTCCTTTCATTGCTATCCGTTACTTTTGGACGTTCCCTGCCAAAACTGATAGTCGTAAGGCGGTTGCCATCGATACCAAGGGTTGTCAGATGGGCCCTAGTGGCAAGTGTCCTGCGCTCCCCAAGTTTCAATGAGTATTCACTGGCACCCTCATTTTCACTGCAATGGCCTTCAATATGCACCTTTGCATCAGGATACTTGCGCATAAAATCAGCAATTTTCTGTAATTTGGCTCTATCGACGGGACGGATTTCAGCATTTTGGTAGTTAAAGTTTATATCAACCAAGGCGTCTGCCGCGTCACGTTTCATAACTCCTATTGCTTCCTCGGCGACTCTTCTATCGGCATCCCTACGGGCATTTTCACTTTCCCATCTCCGTCGAGCTTCTTCTGCTTCCCGTCTCCGATTTTCTTCTTCCATCAGCCGAATCCTGTTGGCTTCTGCTTGGAGTTTCAATTGTTCGTTGGCAAAATCTCTGTATTCAAGGTGGGAATCAGCAGTTGCGATATCTCGCTCCCTTGCTGAAGGTTGTATACCAACGTTGTCGCTACTGCCGACATCTCGACCGCTGGGTGTTGGTGTCTCGGTTTTGTGTTCTTGAGGCATTGATGTTGCACTTGGTGTCTCGACTATAGGCACTGTAGGGCTACTATTGGATTTCTGAGGCACGAATCTAATCAAAAATATCAATACAAGCGTGGCAACAACGATGGCTGATGTGATCAAAAATATCCGGTTTGGCTTTTTTGGTACGCCTTCTGGTTTTTCTTTTTCGCGAACCGGGGGTGTATCTATATGGTCAGAGATTTGCTCGCTACCCTCGAATCTTTCGCTACCGAGACCACAGATAATATCTGCCTTTTTGTAAATGTGTTGTGATGATACACCTACAATGGTATCGCCTTCGTATGGTCTGGGCTGTTGTATGTTTTCACTAACAGGGGACGAATGATCAGAACGTTGCTTACCACCCTCTGGCACTCCGTCAATATTGAAAATGCTTCGCATAGTATCAGGTACGAGAGGTGTCTGTTTATATCTAGCATCCAATATCTCCAAGCACTCTTTTGCACTCTGTATACGCTTTGTCGGGTCTACCACAAGGCACTTGAGTATCAGGCTCTTCCACGGCTCAATAATATTGTCGACTTCGGCTGGTATTACCCCTGCTGATATCTGGCGGAATAGTTCTTTCCTTCCTGATTCACTCGATGCGTCCTCGTCACCTGTCCTAAACGGCAACTGGCCTGTAAATGCTTGATAGGCAATTATTCCGAAGCTCCACAGGTCTGTATTACGCCTTATTGTCACTTCCTTTAGCTGTTCCGGAGACATAAAGGAAAGTGTACCCATTCCCGTTAATGTATGTGTATGTAAACTCTTATCTGCATCTAATTTTTTGCTAATGCCAAAGTCGGTAATCTTTGGAGCATATTCTCCGTCTGGCCTTTTGACCATGAGGATATTCTTGGGCTTCATGTCTCGATGAATGACGTTTTGACTGTGTAAAAACTCTAATCCATTTAGCACTTGGCTAAGTATCTTGCCTATCGTCTCGTATGATATGGATTGTCTGAATATCAATTCCTCTAGGTTGCCTAACTCGTAGTACTGCAATATGCCAATGTCGTGTTCACCAATCATTGGCATGTCAAAGGTGTAGCAGTCTGTGTACTTGGCTATGTTGGGATGATCAGGCAGGGATGATGCCAATTTAAATTCTTTTTGCAGTCGCAGTTTTTCCTGCTCCACCTTGGATATTTTTAGGGCTACATAATTGTCTAGGTAAGAGTCATAGGCTTTGAATACATCCCCAAATCCGCCTGAACCTATCTTGTCTTTTTTTGGGTCGTATTTGTAGCGATTGGTAAATTCGGTTAAGTCCATGGGGGTTAGGTGTGTGAGGATTTGGTGGTTGAGGGTCTGTGGTTTCGATTGTTGGTTAGTAGTCTTACTGTGTACCAAGTTGTACCTACAAACTGTACCAGAACTGGCTACTGGTAACAACCACTGTTGCAGTTCTACCATTTGTTGCTTGGCAAGGATATGGAAGTAAAATCTTGTTTGAATAGTTAATATATTGCAATTATTGAGCTTACATTGCAAACAGTGGGGAGGAGGATTCTTGAAATCATCAAACTATTTTCCGTGGCATTGATAAAGGTCTTGATAGCCGCGACTCGACAGGGTACCATTTTCAGATTACCTGCGTCTATTGGTTACTTGACGTTTTATAGGGGGAGTAAGTTGAAGCAGATTACGTCAATCCTTCTGTGTGTTGCAGTGGTTGCCACTGCGCTACCACTTGTGGCCAGCGCGAAGATGGTAAAGGCGTGTAAGGATAAAGGCATCACAGAGATCAAGAATTGTGCTTCGTGCCACGATAGCAAAAAGCCATCAGAAAAGGATCTCAATGAAGTAGGTAAATGGCTAGTGGAGCAAAAAAGAGATAAGAAAGCCGAAGATTATGACATGACCTGGCTAAGAGAATACTTTGACAAAAAGAAATAGCTGTTACTGTGCTTAATTCTTTGGAGCCTCAGTATGGAGACGTTTTTTTAAGGCAGATCATTACTTGGAAGCACTTGTATCTTTTTGGTTTCCTTTGCACATTTCGATGAATTTTTCTGGATTGGCTACTTTGCCGTAGGGCATGACGGTTGCGCTTTCTTTTAGGTACTTTCTGATGTCCGCCGGTTTTAGGTCAGGATTTACCTGAAAGCCCAAAACGGCCAGGCCAGCTATCCATTGCACAGCACTACTCATACCCCCGCTCTGATTAAAAGTATATTCTTTTTTTCCCTTATGACTGGCAAAAGTGAATAATTCGGTCGGCACCAGCAATTCCTCGTTGCCCATAACATGTCTCCCTAGGATGTAGTCTTCAGGTTTATCTCTATCCCCTCCAAGTTTGGTGACAATGCTACCGTAATCCAATTTTGTAGCTTCCAAGTCGCAAGTAAGAACCAGTACTCCCTCATTTTCTGCCCTTTCGAGAAGGGTTTGCCATATGTCAAACTGTGCATATTCGCGCCATGCTCCCATCGAAATACTTACTATCCTGATGTTTGCACTTTTGGTCTTATTGAGTTCCAAAACTTTTTCCAACGCTTGGATATTGTATTGATTGCCCATTTTCTCTCCAGCCCACATTGCGTAAGAGACATAGTAGAGATTGGCTTTTGGGGCAACACCGCATGTTTTGCCAACGGCAACGCTAGTCGTTGCAGGGCCGTGCATCTGGGGGGGGACACCTTCAACGCCCAATTCTGCAATGATTTTAATGCGACCTTCTATTTCAACATGGTCAGGTATCAAGGGTTGATCAAATATAGCAATGTCAACGCCACGCCCGTCAATGCCCCTGGCGTGCAAGGCTCTAATGCCAAGGCCGGGGTTTTTGCCTGATTCTAAAATTTCTGCTGGATTGAATCCCTTGGGCATTTTTTCGGCCCCAGGCCACCTTGTGAGTGTATCGAATTTTACTCTCCTTAAACGTGCTTCCTCTTTTGCTAAATCAGCCATGGACGCATCCACACCAGCAAGTCCCCAAAAGGAATCAATTTTGATTAAATCTGAGGCATTTCGTAGTTTAAGCGGTCCTGAGCGTACCACTTCGAACTCACCCATTTTGTAGGCAAACAATCCAAATGGGGAATTTTCCCATCCTCTTGTTTCTCTGCTTCGAGAATAACTAACTGTAAGGCCACCTTCGTAATGATATGTTAATATCTGTTGTCCTCCATCAGTGTGCTTTTCTTCACGGTTTGGCTTGCCAATCAATTTGACTATTTCTTCCGGTTCACTGAATTGCCACGCTATTTCTCCTGATTTGATGGCCGCCTCCAGTTTTGTCCGGGGGTCATCCGGTGTCTGCGTGTGCAGAAAAATTAACGGAGCTAATGAAATGATTGCCAGGGCTAAGTTCATATCTGACCTCCCAAAAAAACTCTTTGTTGTTGGAACTCCAGTGATTTTGGTGTCACTGCAAACTACATTCTACTACTACTGCAAGCACTTTTTTTGATTGTGGTACTATTAAATCTGATGTGCTAACAACTCAAAGGCTTCGGCAACGCCGGCGGGATTTGTGCCACCACCCTGAGCGAGGTCTTTTTTGCCGCCCCCACGCCCAGAGATAGGGGGCAGTATTGCCTTTAATAGTACACCTGCATCTAGTTTGTCATACAGGTCGGGGCTGACAGAAACGAGGAGTGAAACCTTGTCATCAATAGTTGAAGCCAATGCAATGACTCCGCTACGATGCCGGGTACGAATTTGATCCATCATTTCACGCAAAGCAGACGTTTCCAATCCAATGACAGATGCCGTTACCAGTTCAACTCCGCTAATAGTTTGCACGTTTTCTGATTGTCCACCGACGGAAACTGCTTTCAACTTGGTTTCTTTTAGCTCTTTTTCCAGTTGACCAATTCGCTGATGTTGCGATGTTAGGTAATTTTGCAGACCATCTTTTGTTGTGTTGGAAAGTCTACATAAACTCATTAGTGTTGAATCGCTGGCTTGCAAGTGATTCAGAGCATTTTCGCCAGCCACTGCCTCAATGCGCCTAACCCCAGCACTAACGGCTCCCTCGCTAATGATTTTTATCAACCCAATTTCACCTGTATTGGCAACATGGGTTCCGCCACAGAGTTCAGTTGAAAAATTTCCAATCGTAACCACTCGTACAGTCTCGCCGTACTTTTCGCCGAATAGCGCGATAGCACCGGAGGCAAGGGCAGTATCTATTTCCATTTCCTTTGAAACAATAGGTATCGCCATCAAAGCCTGGAGCGTTGCCAATCGCTCTACCTCGGCCATATTTACAGAATCTAGGGGTGAAAAGTGTGTGAAGTCGAATCGTAGGCGTTCAGCGTCCACCACACTTCCGGCTTGCTTTACATGTGTACCAAGCACTTCTCGTAGTGCGGCATGTAGCAGATGGGTTGCTGTATGATGTGCGCGGATGCGCATCCTGCGTTGAGGATTTACAACTGCCTCAACTTCGGTATTTTCTGTCAGAGACCCCTGAACATTGACATGGTGCAAGTATCTTTTGGGGGCTGGCGCGGTGCAGTCACACACTTCGGCACGTCCACCATCAAAGGCTATGTATCCATTGTCGCCTATCTGTCCACCGGATTGGGCATAGAAAGATGTCTTATCAAGCAGGATATAACCAATGCCTGAGAGCGATTTGACTCGTATGTTTTTTGAATCAAACAGGGCTAGTATACGGCTCCTGCATTCTAAATTGTCATACCCTACAAACTCAGTGGCAGATAGTTCTGCCAAAACTGACAAATCACCTTGGAGACGCAAGTCATGGGTTTTCATAGCGGATCGCGCCCTTGTTCGTTGTTCGTTTAGTTCGCTTTGAAATCCGCTCAAATCTGCAACAACGCCCTTTTCGCGACACCAATCCTCTGTGAGATCGATGGGAAAACCAAAGGTGTCATAGAGTCTAAAAATATCTGAACCCGATAGTTTTCCATCTGATACGTTGCAATTTTCCAGTAGCTTCAGACCTGCAGACAGCGTTTGAGAAAACTGTTGTTCTTCCCTAGCTAACGTTTGCCGAATTCGGACTTGTTCATGGGTGAGTTCAGGGTAGTGATCTCCCATAGCTTCGACCACAGCCGAAACGAGATCGGCAAAGAATACACCATCTATACCAAGTCTTTTTCCAAAGCGCAGAGCGCGGCGTATGATTTTACGGAGGACATAGCCCCGTCCTTCGTTGCCTGGAACCACCCCATCGAAGCACATAAAGGTGGCGGCTCTAATATGGTCTGCTACCACTTGGCTTGCTGTGCGGATTGAATGATCGCCCTTTTCGGATTCTTTTGTTTTGGCAATTTTCCAAATGGCCTCGAAAATGGGCTGGAATATATCAATTTCATAATTGGAATCTACATTTTGGATGATTGAGGCAGTTCTCTCTAAACCCATTCCCGTATCAACACTGGGCTTGGGAAGGGGCGAAAGTGTGCCGTTTTTGTCGCGGTCGAACTGCATGAAGACCAAATTCCAAATCTCAATTACTCTGTCGCCATTGCCATTTGGCGTAGCATCGCCCTCATATTGTGTCCCTCTGTCATAGTGCATTTCCGAACATGGGCCACAGGGGCCTGTATCGCCCATTTGCCAAAAATTATCACTCTTCCCAAACCGCAGGATGCGTTCCGGTGGAATACCTACGCTTTTCCATAGCTCCTCTGCCTCTGTGTCTGCAGGCAATCCTCCCTCACCATCAAAAACTGTCACCCAAATACGACTGGGGTCTAGGGCAAGACATCCATTTTCCAATGAGCCTGTAACAAATTCCCATGCGTAGTGGATCGCCTCTGCCTTAAAGTAATCGCCAAAGCTAAAGTTTCCTAGCATTTCAAAAAATGTATGATGGCGCGCTGTAAAGCCAACCATGTCAAGGTCATTGTGTTTACCACCTGCCCGAAGACATTTTTGGCTACTGACGGCTCTGGAGTAGTCTCTTTTTTCTTTTCCCAGAAATACATCTTTGAATTGGATCATTCCTGCATTTGTCCACATGACAGTCTGGTCGTCTGCAGGGCCAATTACCGGGCTGGAGGCTACCATGCGGTGCTGATGCCCTTCAAAATATTTCAGGAAACGTTGGCGAAGTTCAGATGTTTTCATACATTGCTACCAATTGTATCAGTGCCTAAAATGGCGCATTCCTGTAAAAAATAACCAGACCCCATGTTTCTGGGCGGCTTCGATAACCTCATTATCCCGGACTGAGCCGCCAGGCTCTATGAAAGTTGTAACACCATTTTTTACAGCCAGTTCAAGCCCATCTGCAAACGGAAAAAATGCGTCTGAGCCTAAGATAGCCCCTTTTGCCCTTTGGCCAGCCTTTCTACATGCTATTTCTACACTATCTACACGGCTCATTTGACCTGCCCCAATACCTACCGTGCCACCATCCTTTACCAAGACAATGCTATTGGACTTGACTGCCTTTGCCGCTATTTGAGCCAGTAACAAATCGCTTTCGGAAGGTTTTGGTGTGCTACCGGCTACTTTTATTTCCCAGTTTTTTACAGGGGTGAAGGCTTCGTCTGGTCTCTGCAACAGAAATCCACCTCCAATACTGCGCAAGTCCAAACCATCTGCACTCAATGGCCAGCCCTTGGGAGTTTCAAGTAGGCGCAATTGTTTTTTGGTAGAAAAAATTTCACATGCTGAAGGTGTAAAACCGGGGGCTAGGATTACCTCCCAAAAGGATGTCACCATTGCTTGAGCCAATTGTGCAGGGACTATTTGATTAAATGCCACAATTCCGCCAAACGCGCTAGTTGGGTCGCTAGCTTGGGCTTTAATAAAGGCAGTGCAAATGTCATCCGCAATTCCAATGCCACAGGGGTTATTGTGCTTTACAATCACACATCCAGGCTCATTAAGTTGACAAACCACCCGTGCCGCCCCGTCCGAATCCAATAAGTTATTGAAACTCAATTCCTTTCCTTGAATTTGTTTGCATACGGCGATTCCCTCTGTGGTGCTACCACGCCGAACATAAAAACCAGCCTGCTGGTGAGGGTTTTCGCCATATCTGAGGCTTTGGTGGGACTGTAGGTCTAATGAAACCTGCTTTGGCAAGTCTGTTGTTTCTGTGTTTGTAACCTGCTTTTCCAGCCAAGTGGCTATGGCACCGTCGTACAATGATGTGCGGCGAAAAACCTCTAGGGCGCAGTTTTGTCTATCGGCTACTGACCATGTGCCGTCCTTAGTTTTTTCTATGAAGGCATCGTATTGGGATGGGTCTATCAATACCGTAACTGCCGAGTGGTTTTTAGCGGCACTTCTGAGCATAGATGGCCCGCCGATGTCAATTTGTTCAATACTTTCGTCAAACCCTACCCCTTCTTTGGCGATGGTTGCCTCAAAGGGGTATAGGTTTACAACAATAAGATCAATTGGTTCAATGTTTAGGCGTTTTGCGTCCTCAACATGGCTGGCGACATCCCTTCTGTATAGCAAACCGCCATGAATCCGTGGATGCAAAGTTTTTACCCGCCCATCAAAACATTCAGGTGCCCCTGTGTAAAAGGATACTTCTTGAACTTTTAGACCGGCATCTGACAGAATTTTTAGGGTTCCCCCTGTTGCAAGTAGGCTCCAGCCCATTTCTTGCAGAGCTTTGGCAAAGGGGACAATACCAGTTTTATCGAAAACAGAAAGTAGGGCGGTTGACATCAACACCTCAAAAGATTAAGTTTTACATATCTAAGCAGTAAAAAATGAAACTTACTTCTCAAAAAACGCATTTGAAGGTAGCAAAGGAGACCAAAATTGACCATTCTATATAGGTGGAGTATTACATGATCAACTCAATCAAATGTTTTTTTGCTACAGGCTTGGTATCAGCAATCATGCCGATGGTTGCCCAAGAGCTATGGGAGCCACAGCTAAAGTTTACCGCAGGGTCGCTAAATGTTGGCCAAGAAGACTATGTGGGTCAGAGTAAGGCTTATGGGTTTGTACTTGGAGGAGTTTACCCACTTCATAAGTCCGGGGGTGCAGTAATAGAGGGTGGATACAAGCTAATGCCTAATTCTACAACTGGTTCCGGTTTGACATCCGTCAAAGATGATTCTGACATTTATTTTTTGAGTGCCAGTTACAGGCACGAGTTGTGGAGGAATGGCATCTATGTCCAAGGCGGCCTTAGGGGAACAAATGCCAAGACCATGAGAAGAATTATCTACAAAGGTGCGGGGGAGAATGGGGCTGACGCTATAGAAAAATATGGCGCAGACCGAGAGACAAAATTTGGATGGTGCCTTTCTGCGGGGTATCGCCTGACGGATCTTTGGAGCTTTGAGGTAGGTGCGTCAACAGTGGGGTTCAAGAATGTGGATGGTGTAGCAAAAAATGCCACTATCTTTGAAGTTGCCCTGATCATCCATCGGTAGCTATCAATCCATGTAAATATGCCTTGGACAATAAAAATCAGAAAAATGGAATATTTTCGTTCATAATCATGTAGATGACTGGTGGTGAAAAATGGTTCAGGTTGAAGTTGAATTTACAATCAAACATACCTTGGATGAGCTAAAGGATAGGTTTATCCGCATGGGACACTTCCCAGAGTGGCACCCAAAAGATGAGGGGGAAACAAATCCCCTTGATTTTTTTGAGACCCGTGTAATCAGTGTCAACTTGCACAAAGAAGAAGAGCGATATGCTTGGTTTGTTTTTTCGATAGAGGCCTGCGGTGAGTTGCGGAGGCGGATTGTCATTCCTAATCCAATTTCTTCAGACGAAAACATTGATAACATCGAACTTGAAGATTTTCTAAAACTCTGTAGGGAATGTTTGGTTCGCCAAGCAACCCCTGAATAAATGCTTTTGGAATACCCTGTAGAAAGATGAAAAACAAACACACAAACTGAATGAATGGAGAAGGGTAATGCCCACTCTCACAATTAATGGTCAGTCCGTTTCGGTAGAACAAGGCACCCTTTTGATCGATGCCTGTCGAGTGGCTGGCATAGACATTCCCCACTTCTGTTATCATCCATGCCTCAAGGTTGTGGCAACTTGCCGTATGTGCTTGGTTGAAGTAAAGGGTCAGCCCAAATTGGTTACGAGCTGTAGCACTACTGTTGCCGATGGTATGGAAGTGCTAACTGACTCAAAAGCTGTAGCACAGGCTCGTGCGGGAATAGTGGAGTTTTTATCTATTAATCATCCCCTCGACTGCCCTGTTTGTGACAAAGCTGGTGAATGTAAGTTGCAAGACTACGCTTATCAGTATGGAAGTGGCGACGACCGCATGATAGATGCCAAGCGACGATACGGATATGAGGACTTGGGAGCCAAAATCGTAGTTGATAAAAATAGGTGTATTCACTGCACCCGGTGTGTCCGCTTTACTAGGGAGATAACAGGAGGCGGCGAATTGACCACCACCTACCGTGGCTCACATCTTGAAGTTACTACTTTTGAAGGTGTCACTCTGGATTCAAATCCATTTGCTGGCAACGTAGTGGAACTTTGCCCTGTAGGTGCCCTGACAAGCCGGGATTTTAGGTTCAAAAAGCGAACTTGGTACCTAAAGCCAATTCCCACTATCAGTCGTCATGGAGCAGATGCAAAGACCATTTGGGCAGACGTTGACAATAACCAACTATGGCGTTTTAGAGCTAGACCTGATGGGAATATCACCCCAACGCGTTTTATTTCTGACGAGGAAAGATTTTCATGGAAGCGGTATTGCATTGACCCTTCAACTAGGCAAACATCCCCTGTTTTAGGTAAGAAGAACGCATCTCTGGTAGATATTTGCAAGGCTCTGCATAGCTGTAATTCAGTTGCGGTTGTGGCTCAGGGTACTTTTGGCTGTGACGCGCTTCAGCAAATTGGAGAACTGGCCACTTCTGAGTCATTGCGCTATGCCAGCGGAAATAAACGATTCCAAATTCAAAATTCTGCAATTCAAAAGTCTGAAGACGGAGTTATCAACAGGGCAGGTGCCCTAGCGCGCGGTTACAGGTTTGATGCGCTTAAGGAACTCTTTTCAAAGGTTGAATCCAAAGAGGTGACAGCCGTAGTGATTTATCATGATTCGGAATTTAGTGACGAATCAGAATGCAATCTATTGAAGCAAATTGTTGAGAAGGCACCCTTTAGCCTGTTGTTAGAGCCTATACCGTCCGATCTAGCAAATATCGCCACCGCAACCCTGCCAGTGACAACATATTTAGAGGAATCTGACTTCATTGTTGACCACCAAGGGAATATAAAACGCTATCTAAAAGCCCTAGAACCCCCAAAAGGCATTAAAACACCTGCCTCATGGATTAGGGAGCTATCAGCAGTTTCTGCTACATCTGAAGCTGGATAGCGGTGCCTTCTCAATTGTTGGTAGCATACGACGCTGAATGTCCTTTTTGCTGTTCTGTTGCAGACTGGGCTAGAGGTAATGACAAAAGCGGGTTGTTGGTTTTTTTTCCAATCCAAAATAATGAACTTTTGCGTATGGCTCCTGAGCTAGGTGGGCTTCGCCTGCAAGAAACCATTTACGGAATTGATGCTTCCACAAGGGAAGTTGTTTCTGGTGGAAGGCTATGGCTAATGCTAATGCGGAGACTAAGTGGTTGGCGATGGATTGGATACATGCTTTCGATTCCTGGCCTATCTGTGATTAGTCAATCAATTTTTAACAGGCAAAACACAAAACACTGCAAAGGCAAGGCTGAGTGGAGATAGATTAACAGTTGAGATTTTTGTAAGGAAATTTAATGTCAATCATTAATCAGTCACAACAAAAAAACATGCAACTTTCAGAAAGTCGCTCAGACAGCCACAATGAGGGCTACCTAATACTCGAAAAAAAATTGTTGTCTAACGAAACTTGGAGTATTTCAGTGTTAGCTCCAATGGTTGCTCGCTGTCGTAAGCCGGGGCAGTTTTTTATGGTGCAACCATTTGAGCAGAGCGAAAGGATTCCCCTCACACTAGCCGGAGGCGATGCGGAACGGGGAGTAATCTGCTTTGTGATGATGGAAGTGGGAGCCACAACCAAAGCAATTGCCAAACTAAGTGTTGGCGACCGCCTATTTGCAGTAGCTGGGCCGATGGGACGACCTACAGAATTTTCAGAGACGGGAACTATTATTTTGATGGCCGGAGGCTATGGGAGTGCCGCCATACTTCCTGCCGCAGAAGAATTACATTCAGCCTCAAGGAGAGTAATCACTATTCTCGGCGGACGAAGCGCAGAGCGCGTTTTGCTTGCAGATGAACTCAGAGCAAATAGCAGTGAGCTTATAATCACAACGGATGATGGAAGCCTTGGACAAAAGGGCATCGTTACAGATATATTGAGAGAAATCTTAGATCGAGAACCAATAGCCCAAGTTATTGCGGTTGGTCCTCTGCCAATGATGGAGGCGGTCAGTAGTCTTACAAGTACGCTAAAAATTCCTACCTTGGTTAGCCTCAACGCATTGATGATTGATGGAACTGGTATGTGCGGGTGTTGCCGCGTGAGTGTGGGTGGCGAGGTAAGGTTTGCATGTTACCACGGCCCTGACTTTGACGGCCATGCAGTTGACTTCCAGATGCTACGCAATAGGCAGAATTGGTATATCGAGCAGGAAGGAATTGCCATTACTGAACATGTTTGTCTGATTGGGCGGAAGACCTTAGAAAATCCAGAAATCGCCATTCCTGCGTTGAAAGCAGACGCAGACTTCGACTGGCAGTCGGCAGACCTGAGTAGCCTGAAAGCTCCTCAGAGGATGAAGATTCCTAAACAGGAAATAGCTTGCCAGCCTCCAATGGAAAGAGTAACAAACTTCAAAGAGGTCGGCTTAGGACTTAGCCATGACCAAGCCAAAATCGAGGCCGCCAGATGTATTCAATGCAAAAAGCCAGACTGTATCGATGGTTGCCCTGTCAACATTGACATCCCTGCTTTTGTGCATGAGATAGCTGAAGGAAACCCGCTAAACGCCAGCAGAATTATCAAAAGAGACAGCCCACTGGGTTCCGTTTGCGGGCGTGTATGCCCTCAGGAAAAACAATGCGAAGCAAAATGCGTTCGTGGCATAAAAAACCAATCTGTTTCGATAGGTCGCCTCGAACGTTATGCTTCGGACTTTGCATTGGGCAAGGAAGTTCCGGTAGTCAGTGGCAGTACAGGCAAACGAGTAGCTATCGTGGGTGCTGGCCCTGCAGGGCTAACAGCCGCAGGCGACATGGCTCGTTTAGGACATCAAGTAGTTGTATATGATGGGCTTGCAAAGGCTGGTGGAGTCTTGCGGTATGGCATCCCGGAATTTAGGCTACCAAATTCAATTGTTGATGCAGAAGTACAAACACTCAAGGCGATGGGTGTCCAATTCAAAATGAATACCATTGTAGGACGATCAATTACATTGACTGAGATAAGGGAACAATTTGATACGGTTTTCCTTGGTACAGGTGCAGGTTTGCCTAAATTGTTAAACATACCAGGAGAAGACCTAAAGGGTGTTTATACCGCAAATGAGTTTTTGACCCGTGTAAATTTGATGCGTTCCGATTTGTTTCCAGAGTTTGGAACCCCTATTACGGTTGGGAAACATGTAGTCGTTGTGGGATGTGGCAACACAGCAATGGATGCGGCGCGATGCTCTAAACGCCTTGGGGCAGATGTGGTTGTTGCCTACAGACGCTCGGTAGCTGAGAGTACCGCCCGGAAAGAAGAACTCGAACATGCAATAGAAGAGGGCATAGACTTCAAGTGGCTGACTACTCCAGTGGCTCTTGAAGGCACGGCGAACAGTTGGGTCAAAACTGCTGAATGTGCAGTAATGGAATTAACAGAGCCTGGCGATGATGGTAGGCGGGGTGTGAGGGACACGGGCGAGAGATTACTGCTCCCCTGCGACACCCTTATAGTTGCCCTTGGTTGCTCGGTGAATCCCATCATTACACAGGGTGAGAGCAGGCTAAAAACACAGCGTGGGGGCGTACTTGTCGTGGATGAAGCCACTGGAGAAACAAGTCTCTCTGGGGTATTTGCCGCCGGAGATGTTATCACTGGTGGCGCAACAGTTATTTTGGCGATGGGACAGGCTCGCAGGGCCGCAACAGCAATGCACAAATTTTTGAATGCTAATCAATAACTTTTTTGGAGATATTTATGAACGAAGCCATTAATCATTCTCGAAGATTTTCCCGCTTGTTCAAGCATATCCTTCTAGGTAGCGTCTTTAGTGGGGTGCTATCCTGTTTTCCATTCATAGGCTTTCTCAACTGTTTGTTTTGTATCTTAAACATGATAGGAATCATATTTGCCTTATGGATGTATCTCAGGGCTAATCCTGACGATACCATCGCCACTGGTGAATCTGTAGAATTTGGTGCCCTTTCAGGTGCTGGTGGCGGAATAATTTTCGCGGCTGTCTCCTTGCTATTTTATTTTGATAAATTTCGCGAAGGGATTGAAGAAGGAATAGCCAACAACCCCAGTGCAGAAGCTGTTGAAATGTTAGCCAATAACCCAGCAATGGTAGATATTTTGATTGGGGTATCTCTTCTATTCATAGTATTTTTGTTTTCTGCTTTTGGCCTTTTGGGGGCTTTCCTCGGCATGAAACTATTTTTTCAGAAGCGTATCCGACAAACTTGAAGACCTATTTTTCTTTTCGATATTCGTTTTGGATAAGGGCGTTGCTTGCCTTTGTTGGGGTAATGCCTTGGACATTTATTGCTTTTGATTCGTCATTATTTCATCCTATCTTCAAAAGTTTTTGTCATCAATTGCCTGAACGGTCACTGTTTTTCTTTGACACACAGATGGTTGTCTGTAGCCGTTGCGCAGGCATTTATTCAGGAATTGCCCTTGGTGCCATTACCCCATCCCTTGGTTTTATGAAACGCTTTGGCTACGCCACAGTATGGACTGCATTATCGATTGCACTGCTGGATTATATCCTTCAAAACTTTTTTTTACATTCCATGAATCATGCATCCCGAATGATAACTGGAGCTATGGCAGGATGGGCTGTAACTGCACTACTGTTTAGTTCTATTGAAATATCTGTCAACTCTCAGCAAGGGTATGGCGAAAACTGATCTGCTACTGCCCACCACTTGCCATTTTCCTTAACAACAAAAAATAGGTCGCGACCAGAGGATTGGGTAGTAGAGCCTCCCATGTCAAAAGACATATCATAGTCGTATGCTACCACTGCTGAATTTCCATACAGGTGAATTATCGGATTTATCTCTTTCCAATAGTGTATTTTGGCCGATTTTGCAAAGGATTTCCAACCTTCTATACAGGCTACTCCACCCTCAATCCTATGGCGGTTCATGGGTGTAACAGCAACCATGTTTGGATGGAAATAATTGGAGAGTTCTTCTGGATTACCCGTTGTCCAAACGTCATTCATAGCTTGTACCATCGCCCATATTTCTGTTTTTGTTTTTTCGTCACACATTTGTTGTACTCCAATTTGTACTAATGGCTCTTTGGTTCAGCAACGGCATCATCCCCAACTAACCCAGCCCGCCCTGCCTTCGATAATACGGCGGGTTATTTCCCGCGCTGGTGGATTACATGCTTTTAGTTCGGGAACCCAGTCGCCAACTGTTTTAACACGGATTTGCCTGTCTATAAGACCATCCAGAAAAGAAACAAAAGTGTCCCTTAATGCGCCTCCCTCCACTTCGGTATGGAGCGCATATACGTTTAGGGCATCGTCTTTGATCAAATTTTGAATGTATTCATTCGATTCTGATGGCGACATGCCATTCAAACCCAATATTTCGTCTAGGGTAGGCAGGGTAGTCGGCACTTGTAGTGTTGTCAGGGTTTTATTGTTCACAATTGGATAAAAAACATCTATGCCCCTACAATCGCCCGCATAGTCTAGTTTGTACTGTTCCTGTATTTCGAGTGTATTTTCATTGCATCGCCAGGCTGGGCTAACTGCGGCTCGCGCCTTCATCGAAAAAACATTTTCGAAGGCATTATGGGCGCGCATAAACCAGTCATGTAGCCACTCACGAGATTTTTTATCCAAAAGGTCGTGGTACTGAACATGATCCCATGCATGGATTGCAACCTCATGCCCTGCGGCTTGAACTGCCTGCATCTCGGCCTTTGCCCTTGGATGGATGAGCGGAGCCGGGAGCAGTGTGCCATAGAGCATAGTTTTCAAGCTATATAGCTTGGCGGCTCCGGTACGTCGCATTTTGGAAAGGAAACCTCTTCTAAAAATACGGCGGAGGGCTTTTCCGGAATTGTCTGGGCCAAATGAAAAATAAAAACTTGCCTGCATTTGGTGACTATCCAGCATCCTCAATAGATTTGGAATTCCCTTTATGCTACCTTCTAGCGTATCTACGTCTACACGAAGTGAAAGTGTCTTCATAGTTCATCTTTTCCAAAATAGATTATATGCCTAAGGACGTGACATTTCATGGCAATAACATCTTAACCAATTCCTCCTGTGGCCTCCCAAGTGGTAGCACAGACGGCAACAATGACCACTCTGCCATGCGTGAATACCATCTCTGCATAAAAACAGAGCGGTTTTGGGCAAGGGGTCTGCTTGGATCAAATTTTATACGCTCCCATGCAGTAGAGGGATTTTCAGCAAGCCACAAAATATTCCACCCTGATTTTCGGACTAAGTTTCTGATAGCTTTCACTTGCCAAGCTCCGGCGCCAAGTGCCAATACAGAGAGCTCCTCAAGGCATTCGGGGAGGTATTCTAATTCAAGATTCCGGAACCGTTTTTCGCTATCATCAAATATTTCTGCAATTGATTTGTTGGTTTTATTAGTTATAAATGTATCAAAATCAATAGCCCTCATTCCCATTCGGAGGGCAAGGCTACTCGCCAAGGTTGTTTTCCCTGCGCCGCTACCGCCCACAATTACCACGCCATTATTTGTCTGGATTGCTGGCCGAATTGAATATTTTATTTTTTGAGCCTGCCATAAGCAATCTGATAAACAAGTATTATCATCTATGTCTTTTGGTGACAACACTTGTGTCATTGCCAATGATTCTGCTCCAGCCTGAAAACACTGCATTGCATCACTCACTGTTAGTCCGCCTATTGCTATAGGAGAAATATTTTGCCCGCGCAAAACTTTACATCCTTCCTTTAATCCTTCTAATCCTATAGCTTGGTCATATTCCGGCTTGGTAGCCGTTTTCCTAAAAATACCTACACCAGCATGGTCGCAGGTGCTATCAACCTGAGACCACTCCCTTGGGTTATGCGTACTAGCCCCAAAATGTAGTCGCTCCAGCTTGGGTAGCCGAGCGACTTCGTTTGCAGGTATATCTGTTTGGCCTGAATGTAATCCCCAGGGCTCTAGTCCATCCTCTATTGCCAATATTACAAGGTCTGCTCGATCATTTACCACAATTAGCGGCCAGCCTCCATTTTCCTTGGCTTGTACTAACGACTGGCGCAACTCCTCCCATTGTCTTTTGGTAGCCAAGTGCTTCCCGCGGAACTGTACGAGTGGATAGCCCGCAGTTGCAAACCTCGAAATCTGTTTGGATAGGGGTAGGCCGTTGGAGGGGTCAGTTATTGGGTAAATGGGGGGAAATGGCAACATTTGATAAATATTTGTAAATATCCATATAGCGTAAGTTCCAAGTCTGTCGCAAACTCAATACATGGAAGAAGAATATTTTAATCTGCCTTTAAGGCACCATGAGGAAAAAAACCCTTTCGAGGATGAAAATAGATGCCCTACCCTCGAAGGGGCATATCAGCAAGTATTAGACATTTTCTTGCAACGCCACCCTGACGGCAATAAAAAATTGTTAGATGATGCTTTCCGGCTTGCATATTCTGCTCACGCTCACCAGTGCCGAAAGAGTGGAGAACCATTTTTTTTCCACCCATTATCTGTAGCAAAAACCCTGGCTGAGTGGAACCTAGATGCAGTTAGCCTTGTTTGCGGCTTGCTCCATGACACAGTGGAAGATACTTCAATTACGCATGAAGAAATCACGCGGCAGTTCGGTAACGAGGTTGGCGATATTGTAGATGGGCTAACCAAGCTGTCAAAACTGGAATTTCATGATCGAGCATGGCTAAACGCTGAAAACGTCAGAAAGTTATTAATTGCCGTAGGAAAAGATGTCCGAGTGTTGTTTGTAAAACTTGCAGACAGACTTCACAACATGAGAACTCTTGGAGCAATGAGGGAAGAAAAACGCAGACGAATTGCACATGAAACAATGGAGCTATATGCCCCTTTAGCCAACAGGCTAGGAATGGGACAGGTTTGCATGGAGCTTGAAGACCTATCCTTTGAGATCATAGAGCCCGATAGCTTTGAAACACTATATGACGCGGTTCAAGCCAAGATACAAAATAATACTGCCCAAGCCAAAGACATTCAAATGACTCTGGAAAGTCTTCTCGTCGCAAATGGAGTTCAAGCAAAAGTGTTTGGTCGCGTCAAAAGTGTTTATAGCATTTGGCGCAAGATGGGTATTCAGAAAAAAGAATTGGATAGCATTTATGACTGGCTTGCCTATCGAATTATTTGCAACGACAGGACATCATGCTATATGGCTTTGGGAATCGTCCACGCCTTGTACAAGCCTATTCCAGGGAGGTTCAAGGATTACATAAGCCTTCCTAAGGATAATGGCTATCAAAGTATACATACATCAGTGTTGATGCCTACCGGAGACAGTTTTGAGGTTCAAATTCGTACTAATGAAATGCACAAACAAGCTGAATCTGGAATTGCTTCGCATTGGACATACAAGGAAGGTCGCATCGCAAATCGTCAGGAACTTAACCAAGCGGCCTTTCTGCGACGGATGGCTGAGCTACACCAGGATTCAAAAGATAGCAATGACTTAGTAATAAATTTAAAGGAAGAATTAGTTTCAAAACAGATTCAGGTCTTTACCCCAAAGGGAGAGCTAAAGAGCCTGCCAGAAGATAGCACTCCTATTGATTTCGCTTATAGTATTCATACAGAAATAGGCCACCACTGCATAGGTGCCAAGGTGAACGGTCGCATGGTTCAGCTAAAACACCAGCTAAAAAATGGAGACCGAGTTGAAATCCTGACTAGGCAAGACAGAAAACCTAGCCGCGATTGGCTAAAAATTGTCAAAAGTGCAAGCGCAAGGTCTAAGATTCAGTCCTTTATTAGGGAGGAAGAACGCCATCAGGCAATAGATGTTGGCAAAGAGCGACTTCAAAAGGATGCACGTACACTTGGCGTTAGTCTTGATTCTCCAGAGCACAACAACATTTTAACACTCAGACTTGAAGAATTAAATTTGGCCGATTGGGATGCTCTGTATGCCGCAATTGGTTTTAATCGCATTTCCAGCCGGCGTTTTCTGGAGCCACTCCTGCCTGATGAAGTCCGTAAAAGCAAGAAGGGTGTACTCGCGCTGGACATGCCTGATACCATTCTCGTTGATAAAGCGGTGGGCATACTATTCATTCTTGCTCACTGTTGCAAACCGATTTGGGGAGATGACATTGTTGGCTACACAACTAAAGAGCGCGGAATAAGTATACATAGGACTACATGTCCTCATCTTAATTCAAACGCAATGCCCGCTGAAAGACGAATCAGCGTAGCGTGGGGAGTCCAAAGCAGGGCTGTCTTTGATGTCGAAGTATCAGTCACGACCTTTGATCAGCCGGGAATAATCTCATCTATTTCTGAAGTTCTACAACAGGCTGGAATTTCAATTCAACGATTTAACGCAACTACCACTGAAGAAGGCACGGCTTCTATCAACATAGCCATGCGCGTAAAAGACAGAAACCATCTGGTGGAACTAATGGGTAAAATCCGCCACATTAAAGGTGTCAACACTGTTCAACGCGTAAAAGGATCTGTTTTTAGTCGCCAGAGGTCTCATTAATTTAGGCTCGCTACGTGAACCCAAAAGGAAACAAAAAAAAAGATTTTGCAAAAAGGCAAAACCACAGACATTCCCCACTACAAAAAGAGATTTGGGAAGGCACAATTGAAAGACTTGCTTGGGGTGGCCTTGGTGTGTCCCATCTTGAGGATGGACGCATACTGTTGCTTGAATCCCCGCTGGCTCTATTTCCCCAAGAGGTAGTCAGGGCATCGATACGCCATAAATCAAAACATGCTGAAGGGGAAGTTATTTCGTGGGTTTCACCTTCTCCTCAGAGGTCTAGTTCAAAATGCGCGGTAGCTGGTATCTGTGGCGGATGTAGCTTACAAGGGGCTGGTGAATGGCATTCTGACCTAAAGCGATCTATGGTTACAGATCTATTCAGGCGAATGTTGCCTAACTGCGGATGGAGTTGGATGCCAGCACCACCTGAAGCCCTTAGGCAACGCATTCAACTCCATTGGGATGGTACTAGCTTGGGCTTTCATCAGCGCAAAAAAAACATAGTTGTGCCAATCAGTTATTGCCCTACCGCTGTGTCTGCAATCTCGGAGTCTATTCCACGTCTGAAGGAAGCTCTTGAACATATTGCACTTCCCTCAAAACCCCAGAGGTGGGAATTGGCTACTGGAACGCCAGCAACCGAAGTATTTGCCATAGATGAAAAACAAAGAATATGGGGCCTTGAGCCAGACGGCTGGCACAGAACCGAAAAACCTGTTGTCCATAATTTTTATGAACCTGATAGCTCATTTCAGCGACTTCGCAATCATGTCATCGAACACAAGCCAGGTGGTTTTTTTCAAGTATCAGCAGAATGGGCGATGAAAGTTTTTTACGATGTTTTGACTCAATGGGATGTGCATGGCGATACCTTGTACGACCTGTATGGCGGGGTTGGACTTTTTTCATCTATTATCGGAGAAAAATTCTACAAATGTGTGCTTGTAGAGTCTGACAGCGACTCCACACTCTACGCAGGGAGAAACTTTGGATGGATTTGTGCAAACAAACATGATTGCTACGAACTAGTGCAATTAGACCCGTCTGTCGGCTGTGTTAGACTAAAATGTATCTCATCTACCGTAGAAGACTGGATGCCAAACTACCTTGGAAACCAAAACGATGTAATATTATTGGATCCTCCGCGCGCTGGACTGACTCCCGAAATCATTAATAAATTAAACAATTCAAAGGCAGGCACTCTTGTGTTAATTGGATGTGATGGTGCAACGTTTTGCAGGGACATAAAATTGTTGAGTCAGGTTTGGACTATTAATGACATTGCGGTTGTTGACTTGTTTCCGATGACAGCCCATGTAGAGTGCATTGGCTTGTTGCAACGGCCCTGAGGCGCAGATGATGATCTGGCAACTTCCCCCGGATATTCCATGGCCTCAATTCCTAAAACTCCTTCGTCGCCCCAACCCGCCTCGTGAGTGGCTTGAGGCCGCGGCTGATATTCCGGATGTCCGCAAAAAGCCAATGTTGCTCAGGTGGATAGCACAGCATCGAAGTTCATCATCACATCTTAGGGTCAGTTTGATTAGCCGTTTGCCTTGGCGCGCTCTTGCAGAAATCACGTGGGACCCAATTGCTCACCCCCAAGCTCGCGCCCAGTCTGTCGAGCGTTTACAGTTGCTTTGGGCTGGACTGGCTATAGGGGAACGCCGCACATTTGCTGGATTGGCTCCGCGTCAGATGTGGCCGTTGGTATGGAAGATAAAGGATTCAAGAGTAATATCAGCCTTTCTCAGACACCCGAAACTTAGCTTAGAAATGCTAATTAGCTTAATTCAGGCTCCCATTTCAGCCACCCATATCGAAGCACTCCAAACTTCCCACCTAAAAGACATCATCCCAATTGCCAGACAAATTATTTTTGCTATCGAAAAAAGCCTCCTCCTGCCAGACCATGGTTTGGTGCCGAGTATGGCCGCTCAGTGGATTCGCAAACTGGATGCCGAGTATTCTCAAATTACATATTCTGAATTGAAAAACCCCCTACTTAGGGGCATGATTGAAAAAACGATGAACTTCTGATGACCAAACACACATTTACAGCGCGAAAAATATTTGGAGCCATATTTGGACAGAGTGCAATGCCATATTTGCTTCATCTGCGTCCCCTTGAGTGGCCAATCATGTCAGCTCATTTCCTCCTTGGGACCTTCCTGGCAGTCGGATTTGAAATACCATGGCGGGAGGTCATACTCGGCTGGTTTATCTTTGTTATTTTGATGAATGGTGGAACCCTTGCCATTAACAGTGCCTTCGACAAAGATGATGGGGACATCGGCTATCTAAAATCGCCGCCCAGGACGCCAAAATATCTGTTGCATGTATCCACTGCCATGCTAGTGACAGCTTTTTTACTGGGCTATCTTCTTCCGCCAGTATTCGCTTTGGCAACCGCTGTCTGTGTGCTCATGAGCGTACTCTATTCCGTGCCTCCTGCACGCCTTAAGGCAAGAGCAGGATGGGACTTGTTGATTAACATGCTAGGCTATGGACTATTAACCCCTATTGCAGGATGGGGGCTTACTGGACAACCACTTACACCATGGTTTTGGAAAATATGTATTGGCTTTGGATTCCTCTTCGGAGCTATCTACCCAGCCACGCAGATATACCAAATAGAGGAAGATGCCGCACGTGGCGATAAAACGATGGTTATAAAGCTGGGAGTTGTCAAAAGCCTTGGATTGGCATGGCTGTTGGCATTGGTAGCCCATGCTATGTTCTTTTGGGCCGCGGTGAATCAAAATGCGTCTGAGCGATGGGTCTATTTGTCATTTCTGCCGTGGAACGCAGGATTTGCAGGATGGATTGGCGGCTCTCGCTCGGCGACGCAAGACCAACATGAAAAAATGATGTACTGGTTCCTTGCCTGTTGGGCAGTGACTGACATTGCGATTCTTTGCTCACTGTGGCCTTAACTCATTTGGAGCAGGCGCACTAGCCTGTCATCTGTTCATGCTGATACCCACCGTTCAACCTCCCTTCCCTATGGCTTGGGGTTTTTCTACCCGCCAAAGCGACCCCGCAGAGCTTCCAGTCCGAATGCTTGCCCAAGTTCATGGGTGCTGTATTTGGGAAGCCGAAGACATCCTGAGGGAAGGTGACGGCCATTGGACTCAAGTGGCGGGCAGACGCATTGGCGTTAGAACTGCAGACTGTGTTCCCATACTCCTAGCTGGGCTGGTAGGCAAAAGACCTTGGGTTGCGGCATTGCACGCCGGCTGGCGCGGAGTCTTGGCAGGTATTCTGAGGCATGGGATTAAACAGTTTATAAACTTGGGTGGAAACTCCCATGAGTTGTATTTCGCATTTGGACCATGTATTCAAGCATGTCATTTTGAAGTTGGCTCTGAGGTAATCGAAGAAGCAATGCGTGATCCTTCCTGGCGGGATGACTTTGCCATGGTAGGCCCTAGGGGCAAACATCACCTTGACATGCACGGGTTGCTTGAATCTCAAGCGTTAGACCTAGGACTGGATTCCAAAAAGAATGGCTCCTTAAGGCTCTGTACCCTTTGCGAAAGGGATATTTTTTTTTCTCACAGAGCTGGGGACTCTGGTAGGCAGTGGGGGTGGGTAGAAATTCTATAACAGAACCAATGATAGTTGCTGTTTGTACTCAAACGCAATGAAACTGGTTTACTCAACAGAGATTGGCACTTCCGTCGTGTAGTCCAGCGTTTGGACTTCGTGTTCTTCAAAGGCTATTCTGCCTTCTTCTACTTCCTTTACTGAGACCTGTGCCCAAAATGATGCCAGCTTGGGGGCTTCTTGTGGCTGTCCCAAACGATTTACCGGCACAACAACCTCAATTTTTGGGTATGCTCCATGCTGTAACTGTTCACAGCGTTTCCCAGCAACAACTACAAAACGATATTTGTTACCAATTTCGTCTGGAACCTGAACTACTGGTCTTTGGGTTGTATTTGTCATGGTCTTCCCTATCCAAGACTTAATAGGATATCACAGTGTATCCAATTTTTCTACAAAAGGTTTTCTTGAAATGGTTACACTAGATAAGTTCGAGTGCCTCTTTCTGGTTCATCTGACAAGTTTAGCAATTACCTCACTCTGTAATACTTGGATGTTTATTATGAAAGTACTTCTTGGAATCACTGGCGGAATAGCGGCGTACAAATCAGCCGACTTGATTAGATTGCTTGTTCGTTCAGGCCATCAGGTGAGATGTTGCCTGACAGACGCTGGTAGCAGGTTTATTACTCCATTGACTTTGGCTACCCTAAGCGGAGAGCCATGTTTTGGCGCAAACCCCGAGTACCATGAATGGAGGCCAAACCCAAGGGTAGAACATGTAGACCTTGCACGATGGGCAGATGTTGTTGCCGTGGTACCTGCCACCGCCAACATTATTGGAAAAGTGGCAAATGGCATAGCAGATGACTTGCTTTCAACAATTTTGCTGGCGGCCACATGCAGGATTCTATGGGCACCAGCGATGAATAGGGCTATGTGGAGCCATCCAGCATTTACAAAAAACCTAGAAACCCTATCAGGCTATGGACACTCTATAGTTGAGCCAAAATCAGGGATATTAGCTTGCGGGGAAGATGGAACTGGAAAGCTGGCAGACATCGACGATATTTTTGACGGAATAATAGCTACCGGCACCGAGCGTTCAAAAATATTCCAAGGCAAACGTGTGCTAGTGACAGCAGGCCCTACACATGAAGATTTAGACCCAGTAAGGACGCTTACAAATAGATCAACAGGGCATATGGGCATCGAAATGGCCAAGGCTTTTAGGAATGTCGGTGCAAATGTTCATTTGGTATTGGGTGGAGAATTAAAATCACCTTGGGGTATTCCAACAAAGAGGGTGCGAAGTGCCGAAGACATGCTTGCCGCCTGTCTGGAGTTATGGCCAGACATGGATGGAATTTGTGCAACGGCGGCAGTGGCTGATCAAAGACCAGAAAAATACTCGACAGAAAAAATAAAAAAAATGGAGGAGGCGTTGAACTTGCCCCTGCTCAGGACACCTGATATTTTGTCTACATTACACCAAACCAAAACTCATCAATGGCTACTGGGCTTTGCGGCCGAAAGTGAAAATTTTGTGGAAAACGCAAGTGCAAAACTTGTAGCGAAAGGTCTGGATGCAATTCTTGTCAATGATATTTCTTCAGGAAAGGGTTTTGGGGATAGCCCAAACACTCTAATACCTATAACAAAATGTGGCTCAGGAAATTCCATCGGGCCTGACTCAAAAGAATTACTGGCCTCTAAAGCTGTTAATTGGTTTGCAAATTTTTTAGATAAATAAATGTCCTTACCTAGTTTGATATTGGCAAGTTTTTTTCCTCTCTTTTGTCAAAGCCAAGATTTTTTTCAAGAAAATTTATTGATTGCTATTAATACTCAAGTCCCATCGGTAGAAAATTATATTTTGCATCCGAAGCCATGGTGGCTAAAAGTAGCCACAAAAAAATGGCAATGGCTGGCATTTGACCCAAAAATTTATCATCCCCCCAATTTGAATCCACAGGACTATCCAGCAATCATCGAACATGAAAAAACTCATTTATCCCAGCAAAGGGAGAGGGGGAAATATAGATGGTTTATTAAATATGTTGCAAGTAGAAAATTTAGACTAAGTCAGGAACTAGAACCAATAGTTGTAGAACTTTCCTGCACCCCTGTAGAATTGCGTCGACAACTCGCCATCAAATACGCAAAAAACTTGTCGGAGTCGCCATACCACAGGGCGGCCAAATCATTTGAAATCGCCTATAATTCCATATTATCCAAAGCTGAAGAAATGGGCGTTGAGATTGATATTTAGCGTTGTGTCAGCGAAATAGAGTTCCATTGAAAATGCAATAATTTTAGGGAACTATATACTTGACTTGCAGAATACCAGAAAAACCTTGAAGCCATTGACTACCCCTATCCCGTTTTTGACAACTGGAGGTATCGAGAGGCCACAAGTCCTTGAAAACATTAGAGCGAGGTACCAAAGGTTTCCACTACATCTTGATGGTAGATGGGGCGCAATGACAGGTCTGTCTTCAATGTCTTGAACGCCTGCTCTACTTCCGTAAGCTGTATGTAGTATAGCAATTCAACTTGTCACAGTCCATAGCCGCAGTGGATAATCCAGCCATTAATGTCATCGGGTGTGACCGAATCCAGTGCTTGCGCGATAGCTGGGAGCAATACTTCCACCGTCCTTGCCTTCAGTTTCTGCAACACCGCCTTCACCTTGGACCAGGCAGACTCTATCGGATTGAAGTCTTGGGAATATGGAGGCAGGAACACTATAGCTATTTTCTCGTCTGATATCGCTTTTGCCATGTGTAATCAAACATCCTGATTATATTAGACTACATGAACTGCAAAAAAATGATCTGCTATATTGACTGAATGCCAAAAACGCCAAGAGTATTGATTTTTAGGTAGCTTTCGTTGTTTTGCTTCCAGAGCTCGCGTTCGACAGTGGTTAGATAGGCATAGCCTGTAGAGGCATATTGAGTGCGGTGTTTCTGGTAGCGCATAAAAAGTGCGTGTATCTAGTCGATAAATAAACAATAATTCAGGATTGGCACATCAAGACGGTTTCACCTGAATCACTTTAGGAGGCAATTTTACCCGGCAGGCTCCTTTCTGGTCGGCACAGCCACTGGCCCAGGGATGACAGCTTCAGCAATTGCCGCTGGCATCAGGAAGATGCTTGAGGAGAAAAAAGTCGCTAAAACATTAGAGCCGTCAAGGATCGACAATCTGAGGAAGGGCATCGATGCCCTCTGCCAGTCAGGGGAGCTAGAAGCCAAACGCCTGTCTCATTGGCAGGGGAGAGCGGGCAGGCTTGCGGCGCAGATGGAGATAGCAAAAAACAACC
>WRHW01000017.1 GCA_009783055.1 Holophagaceae bacterium | reverse complement strand
GCAAAAACTAAATGCGTTTTCCATATCGTTTTGACAAAAAACTCTAAAATGTCACTGACTTATCAGCGTTTTATTGGTAATCCCCAAAAAATAGTTGGACAGCAATGATCTTTAATGTCTTGATTTTTCAAAAAAAAAAAAAATAGAATTTTAGCAGTTGCCTTCACCAATAGCAGGTGTGGCTGGATGTTTATCATTTCAGGAGACCAAAATGAACGCTGAGATAGCACAACTCAAAAAGCAAAATCACCTATTAAAGATTGGCATAGCTCTCACCACGCTATTTTTTATCTTTGTGGCGGCAGAGGCGCAAAAAACAAAATTTAAGGAAATTGACGCTGAACGAATAAATATCGTTTCGCCGGAGGGCAAGCTGGAATTAGTTCTTTCGAATCGAAAATTGCTCCCCCGAGCCGTTAATGACGGTAAAGAACTTTACGAAGACCGCAATATGCCTGGACTAATTTTTTACAACGATGTTGGTGATGAGTGCGGAGGGCTGGTCTACAAAGGTAAGCTGGACGAAAAGGGCAACCCTGCCTCTGGAATGCACTTTTCAATGGATCGTTTTGGTGGCGACCAGCAGTTGGCTTTGGGCCATTATGAAGGCAATGGAGGAATGCAGACGGGGCTAAATATATACGACAGAGGGATACATAAGGAATACTGGCCTATATACGAAGAATGGGAGAAGGCTACAGATGAGGACATCAAGAAAGAATTAATGAAAAAATACGAGGAGGCAGGTGGGAAGCAAACCACCAGGGCATTTTTTGGCAGGACTGGCGGCAAGTCTGCGGCAGTGATCCTTGCTGACGCAAAGGGGAAAGCACGGATAATGATGTATGTAACCCCCGAAGGCAAACCCGTACTACAATTTTTGGGCGACTCAGGCGAGCCTATTTACAGTCTGCCACCAGAGCCAGAAAAGAAAATTGAGAAATGAAACTGGGTTTCGGTTGAATTCTGCAATCCCGTATTGTTATATCTAGGCTCAAAAAGTATTGGAAAACATAGATTTTGAAAAATGTGTCTAGATATAAATTATATCTATGAATAAATATCCCAGAACCGCCAATTCCTGTTTTTACAACGCTCTCGGAAAATTATAGATATATTTTTTCGGGATTGCAGGTTTTATGCAATAGCTATGCTGAAATATTTGCATTTGCTACACACATGCAGTCTCTTACACAAAGTTGAGTTGCTATATTTCGACAGTTCCATCAAATACTTTTTTGCAATCACCTGTCATATAAACTGCCTCATCTGTATATCTTATGATCAATTCGCCACCAAGAAGTTGAACTTTGACATCTGTATTTTTGTCGCAGTATCCATTCAAGATTGCGCCCACTGCTGAGGCGCAAGCCCCTTCGCTAAAGGCTCTCATTTCACCTTTTCCCAACCCCCATACCCTCATCTTTAAGTGATTTCTACTAACCACTTCTACAAGCTCTGTGTTTGCAATTCCAGAAAAAATATCATTCTTTTCAAATGCCACCCCGACGAGGCTCAAGTCAAGTTCATCGATACTTGACCTGAAAATGACAGTGTGCGAGCTACTCAATGCAAGACATGTAACAAAATATTCGATACCGTCTATAGTTACTGGTCTAGAGACTATGTTTTCTGTTTTCAGCTGTTTATATATTTGTTCTGGCACTGACCCCAAGCGTCCCATATTTACTTTTACAGCGGAAACCAGTCCATTTTTGGTGGACAGATGCAACTCGCGAATGCCGGTTCTAGTCTCAACTTTCATTTGTAATTTGTTTACAATCCGATTGTCATGAATATACTTGGCAACACATCTGATTGCATTGCCACACATATCACCTTCGCTACCATCAAGATGGAAAACCCGCATTTTTACATCTGCCATGTCTGAGTCAGGTCGCTGGATTAACACAATTCCGTCTCCACCAACTCCAATATGTCTGTCGGACAACAAAATTGACAGTGATTCTGGTGAACTAATTTCTGAATCCATGCAATTGAAATAAATGTAGTCATTGCCACAGCCGTGCATTTTTGTGAAGGTAAGCTTAATATGCTCACTTCGCAATCTGTTGATATCTATCAACTCGGTATTTATTTCGCCATAGCCCGATAACAGGCTATCCACAAGAGCATTGGCGGTATCCACCGAAGTTAAACAGGGTATTCCTAGCGAACATGCTTTCCGGCGAATCTTTACGTCATCGTTTGCTGGGTCTCTGCCTTTTTCTGAAGTGGCAACAATATAGCTAATTTTGCCGCTTTCCAAGAGGGTGGCAGTATTATTGTCTGGACACTCCCTAATCTTTTCAACAATTTGAACTAAAAAACCTTTTTCAGATAGAAATCGTGCTGTACCTTTGGTAGCGTATAGTGAAAAACCGCAGTCCACGAATTTTTTGGCAACCCCCACGATTTCAGGTTTATCGCTATTGCGAACAGCAATAAACACCCCTCCGCTTTTTTTCATTGAATACCCCGCCGCAACCAGTCCTTTGTATACGGCTTCGGGAAAATCCTTTCCAAGCCCCAACACTTCGCCTGTTGATTTCATTTCAGGCCCTAAGTGTGTGTCAACCCCTGTGAGCTTTTCAAAGGAGAACACTGGCACCTTGACAGCAGTATATGGAGGTATTTTTGCAATACCCGAGGAATATCCTAAGTCGAAAAGAGTTTCTCCCATGCTAACCCTTGTCGCCAACTCGCACATAGGCACCCCTGTCACCTTGCTGATATAGGGAACCGTGCGAGATGCTCTAGGATTAACTTCTATTACATAGATGTCGTTTTCAAATAGCACATATTGGATATTCACCAAGCCTTTTACGTGTAGTGCTTCACATAGTCTTGCAGTAATGTCAAAAATTTGCTTTGATAATGCGTCATCAATATTTAGAGCAGGATAAACTGCAATGCTATCGCCCGAATGTATGCCGGTGCGCTCTATGTGCTCCATTATGCCAGGAATCAAAACGTCAACGCCATCGCAAATTGCATCCACTTCTATTTCCATACCACTGAGATATTTATCTATAAGCACCGGATTTTCTTGTTTGGAACGCAAGATTATTTCCATATATTCCCGGATATCATCATCAGAAAAAGCTATGATCATGTTCTGGCCACCCAATACATACGATGGGCGCATAAGCACTGGATACCCAAGTTTTTTAGCTCCTACCAAAGCCTCTGCTTCTGTAGTAACTCCAACCCCTGCTGGTCTTTTTATGGACAAATGCTCCAAGAGAGCGTCAAAACGCTCTCTGTCCTCGCAAATATCAACACTTTCGGCAGGGGTACCAATTATCCTTACACCCCTCTCATGAAGTTTTTTTGTTAGTTTAATAGCCGTTCCACCACCAAAAGCTACAATGACCCCGATAGGTTTTTCGATGTCTATCACCGACATCACATCATCTATGTAAAGCGGCTCGAAATATAGCCTGTCAGCCGTATCAAAGTCTGTAGAAACAGTTTCGGGGTTATTGTTTATGACTACAACCTCGTACCCCATATTTTTTAAAGTCCAAACACAATGCACACTTGCATAATCGAACTCTATACCCTGACCAATGCGAATTGGCCCACTGCCTAATACTAGGACTCGAGGTTTTGTGCTTTTTTGGATAAATGGAATGGCCTCATTTTCAAGAGCATTCTGAATGGAATAAAAATAGGGAGTTTTTGCCTCAAACTCTCCAGCACAGGTATCGACCATTTTATACACAAGTGACTTTGCAGGAATGCCATTTTTGTGGATATTTGCAAGTTTGAATAAAAACCATCTATCAACTTTAGTAATCCTATATACATCATCTAGGTCAAATCCTCGCTTGATGGCTTCATACAGCACAAATATTCGCTCGTCAGTAACAGTATGTAGCAGTCCTTTAATTTCATCGTCAGATTTAGCCGAAAGCCGAGGTAATTCCAAGCATGCCAGGCCAAGCTCTGCGCCGCGCACCGCCTTCAAAATTGCCTCTTCGAAGGTATCTGCAATAGCCATCACCTCCCCAGTTGCCTTCATTTGCGTGCCTAATTCTTTGTGAGCATACACAAATTTATCGAATGGCCATTTGGGAAACTTTACCGCCACGTAGTCCAGAGCTGGTTCAAAGGCGGCATAAGTTGTTCCGGTAACTGCATTTGTGATTTCATCCAATGTATACCCAATAGCTATTTTGGTAGAAACCTTAGCTATTGGGTATCCTGTTGCCTTGCTTGCCAGAGCCGAAGACCGAGAAACTCTAGGGTTGACTTCAATAACAGCATAATCAAAACTGTCTGGGTCTAATGCAAATTGGCAATTGCAACCACCCTCAACTCCTAACGTCCTAACAATTTCTATAGCCGCGTTGCGCAACATTTGATATTCTCTGTCTGCAAGTGTAACTGCTGGTGCGATAACTATGCTGTCGCCCGTATGTATGCCAACAGGGTCGAAATTTTCCATCGAGCAGACTGTAATAGCGTTGTCGGTGCGGTCTCGGATGACTTCAAATTCTATTTCTTTCCAACCAGCCACAGATTTTTCTACCAAAACTTGATTTATTGGCGAGAGAGCGAGCCCTGTTGCCGCTATTTCCCTAAGTTTGACTTCATCTGTAGCAATTCCCCCACCACTTCCGCCAAGAGTAAAAGCTGGACGGATAATTAATGGATATCCAATTTCACTTGCAAATCTAACTGCACCTTCTACATCATTTGTTACCACCGAAGGTATAACAGGCTGACCGATCCGTTGCATTGTATCTTTAAATATTTGTCTGTCTTCAGCCATATCAATGGTTTCGGGTAGCGACCCTAAAAGCCGGACATTCATTTTACTTAAAAACCCAGAACGCGCTAACTGCATACAAAGGGTAAGGCCAGTCTGGCCTCCCAGCCCAGACAATATGCTGTCGGGTCGTTCTTTCTCGATCACGCGCTTAACCGTTGTAAGGGTAAGCGGTTCGATATAGATTCTGTCCGCAATGTTTTTGTCAGTCATTATTGTGGCAGGATTAGAATTGACCAATACGATTTCTATGCCATCCTCACGAAGTACTCGACATGCCTGTGTGCCTGCATAGTCAAATTCTGCGGCTTGACCTATCACAATGGGGCCAGAACCAATCACCAGGACTTTTTTAATATTTTTATCAAATGGCACGTGCTTTCATCCTTTCAATGAAACGGTCGAATAGAAATGAAGTACCAAGTAACCCACTGCGAGCGTCAGGATGGAACTGGACTGAAAATGAGTTGCCATAGTCCATGCCTTCGTTGGTACCATCATTAATGTTGATGAAAGAAGCACTATCCGCAATAATCGAATAACCGTGGTTTTGAGTGGTTATATATACTTGCCCAGTTTTTACATCCTTGATTGGTTGGTTAGCTCCCCTGTGGCCAAATTTGAGTTTTTGAGTCGAGTATCCTTTTGCAAGTGCTAAGAGTTGATGCCCTAAGCAAATCCCAAAAATTGTTATGTTACACTGTTCAAGTTTTTGGATTGTCTCGACAATTGCTTTGTTAGCTATGTCTGAAGGGTTTCCGGGGCCATTAGAAAGTATGATGCCATCAGGTTTTATTTCCAAAATATCATTTGCAGACGCATTGTGCGGAAATGACCACACTTCGCAACCACGATCGTTCAGTGCCTCAAAAATGCTCCTTTTTGCACCAAAGTCCATCAGAGCTACTCGGAGTGCTCCGCTTCCGCTGGTTGCCACCTTGTCTTGTGATACAGAAGCTATGGCATTACTAACCGAATACACCTCTGCCTCTGCCCGATCCGCAGTTGTTGGAGGGGAAATAGTTATTTTCCCATTCAAAGTTCCCGAATCACGAATTATCTTTGTCAAGGCGCGAGTGTCGATGCCACAAAGCCCAATAATCCCCCGTTCTTTCAATAGAGCATCAAGATTGCCCTCACTCCTAAAATTGGATGGTGCTTCGCATGGGTACTTCGCGATATATGCACTCAGAGCAATGGAATTGCCTTCAAAATCTGGTGGAATGACCCCATAGTTTCCTATGAGGGGAAATGTTTGGAGAACTATCTGACCATAATAATTTTTGTCGGTTAGCGTCTCTAGATACCCAGTCATACCTGTAGTAAAAACTATTTCCCCAGTTATGCAACCTTGGGCACCAAAGGATTCGCCCTCAAAAATGCTACCGTCTTCCAATATCAAATATGCGAGTGGCATCTCCTGTCCTTCGTTTGTGAACTATTTTCTAGAGTATTATTAATTAATGCTTTTTTTACAACCTTCTGTAGATTGGAATCGCAGTTCGCCTCTTGCTCTTTGAGATATTCAATAATTCCTTGTTCATCCATACATTTGTCAGGATAGCGCGAATATCGCAGTTTGTCGAGACTCAGCCGATTTCCAAATATATAATCTTTTAGTAGTGTTTTTTTCAGGGAGGCAACTGTGCCTAGCCGATGGGTTTTGATTACGGGATGTTCATCTGGCATTGGAAGGGCCTTGGTAGATATTTGCCACAACTTTGGGTGGGGAGTCATTGCTACTGCTAGGAACCTAGACACCCTTTCTAATTTGGACGACAGCGATAGCCTTAAAAAAATTCAATTGGATGTTACTGATAACAATTCTATTAGGAATGCTGTTACTGCAGTAGAATCTTTGCCATTACATGCACTCATAAACAACGCAGGATATGGGCAAATGGGGCCATTGGAAGCCCTTAGTCCAGAAGAATTGCGAATGCAGTTTGAAACAAATGTAATAGGTTTGCAAGTTGTAACCAATGAATTTTTGCCACTAATAAGGCGTTGTCGAGAAGGTGAAGGTCGCATTGTCTATGTAGCATCTGTACTCGGTAGATTGTCAATTCCATTGACAGGGGCTTACAACGCCAGTAAACATGCAGTAGTGGCATTGGCTGAGACATTGAGCATGGAAATAGGTTCAAAAATCCCAGTAATTTTGATAGAGCCAGGATCCATTCAATCCAAATTCAGGACGACGCTAACAAAGGCTTGGGGAAACTTGCCTCACAGGGTTGAAGGAACAGAGTATCACTCAGCAATTGCTCGCTATGCGAACAAACGCGAAGACTATGCTGGCAAGCATGGGATGAGTGCGGAAGAATGCGCTCAAAAAATTTTCAATGCCATGAATGCAGATTTTCCCCCTCGGAGGGTAATAATTGGGGCAGATTCTTTTTGGGCGCAAGTAGCTCACAGAATTGTACCTAAAACTCTTTGGGAATATGTTTTGAGAAAAAAGAATGGAATTAGTTGAGGCATTGTATTTGACACAAACTTTCAAAATATGCGCCAATATAAAGTAGTCGGAAGCGAAAAGTATGTTAATTATCCCAACCCCACTAGGCGACCTGGACGCATCATTTGATGTAAACGGCTCTTTGACTAGGCTGATGTTTGTTCCTCCGGCTACAGCTATCGAAGGCGACATGAATGAGGCTCAGTCTCATACAGCAAGGCTATTGGCAAAAGAACTTTACGATTATTTTTCTGGCACATTAAAAGTTTTTTCCATACCCATAGCCCCTGCGGGGACATCATTTCAACTTCAAGTATGGGATCGCCTGTTGGCCATACCCTATGGCACAATAACAACGTACGGACAAATCGCTGTAGAGTTGGGAGGTGCTAACCTAGCCCGTGCCGTTGGTAGGGCAAATGGAACAAATCCAATTTTTCTGCTCATCCCCTGCCATCGTGTTATAGGTGCAAATGGCCAATTGACAGGTTATGCAGGCGGCCTTGACAGAAAGGCTGGGTTACTGCAACTGGAAAAGGCCATAGTCAGTCGCAGTATTCAATCGCAACCACAACTATTCAGTGACAACTAGCAGGTGCCTCTATATAGATATTTTCGTTTTTGTTGCCCATTGACTGCGAGCGAAGCCCACCACTTTAAATTTGGCAGACTTGGAGGCAGAGTAGCAGGTTGTTTTCCAGCGTCACCTTTGTTATGCACGCAAATCCTGGCATAGCAGTTGAATTACAAGTAGTTAAACCGCTATATCTCGCCTTTCCATCTCCTGCTATCTTCCTGAAAAATGCCTAATTGGTCTAATATCCTAGTTGCAAAAGCATCGCATAGGTCTTCAATTGTAGTTGGATGATGGTAGAAGGTTGGCAATAGGGGCATTATTGTTGCACCTGCGTCATGTGCATTCAACATGTTGTTGATGTGAATCCTGTTCATTGGCGTTTCTCTAATGCAGAGGATGAGAGGTCGCCTTTCTTTAAGACAGACATCTGCCGCCCTGGAAATGAGATTATTGCTGGTACCAGAGGCAATGCGTCCAAGGGTACCAGCAGAACATGGAATTATGACCATGCCTCTGTGGGGTGCACTACCGCTTGATATTTCTGCGCCAAAACATTGTTCATCTATCAAACATATTTTTTTAGTTTCCTTTGACAAGTTGCTAAAATCAACTCCTGTTTCATCCAACAAACACTTGCGACCCACCATTGATGAAATTATAAATATTTGTTCAATGGACGGTTCCAAAATAGCTCGCCGCAGTAATGAATAGGCAAATGGAGTACCCGATGCTCCGGTAATGGCAATGATGATGCGGTTTTTGGCATTCATGTTTATTTTTCAATCCCTAATCTATTTCCATCATGCCACTTGCCCCCCAATATTGCATTACTTGTTTGGCTGGTTGTGGCTGTTTGCCTGGCCTCTGTAACTTCAACAATTCTAGTTGCTTATTATCGTTTGCAGATAGCCATACACCATTTTTGTCCCAACCTATGATTCCAGAAGAATTATCTGTTGGGCTAATACTTCCTGCTTCTAAAATTTTGATGGTTGTATCTTTCAGCCGAAATCCCGCCCCAGGCCAAGGTTGAAGAGCGCGTATTTGCCGGTGCAGTTCCATTGCATCTTTTCCCTTGTTCAGCTTTGCCATTTCCTTATTTAATTTTGGTGCGATGGTTACAAGGTTTTCATCCTGCTTCCAAGTATTTGTATCGCCACTAAAAATTTTTTCTAGGTGTGCTACTAGTAAGTTTGTTGCAGACTCAGTTAGCTCTGCAAGCAATTCATCAGCAGAAGACTTCATTGTTATTGGTCGGCTACATTGGGCTAGGATAGGACCAGAATCAAGGCCGGGTGTAATCTTCATCAGAGAGACCCCGGTTTCCTCATCTCCAGAGAGGATTGCATAGTTAACCGGCGCGGCTCCCCGCCATTTTGGTAACAAGGAGAAATGCAGGTTCCATGCTCCCAGACTACAGCTATCCAGCATCCATGGCGGTAATATGTGACCGTATGCAACTACTATTGCAAGGTCAATTTTCAGCGAATCCCAAAGTAGCTTTGTGCTTTCGTCCTTCCAGCTCTCAGGCTGATGCACTTCTAGACCCAATTTAATAGCGGTGGCCTTTGTTGGTGGTGGCTCAAGAATATGCCCTCTTCTCTGCGGTCGGTCTGGATTGCAAAACACCGCATGGATATGGCAATGTTTTGCCAGCGCGATCAGCGGAGGCACCGCAATAGAAGGCGTGCCAAAAAATGCTACTCTTGGTTGGAACATTTTGCTACACCATCCACTGCACATTACCCAAAATTAACCCTACTGCTTTTGCTGTTTTTGATATTTTCTCTGGATGATGCCCCTCTTGACGGCACCCAAATATTCAACAAAGAGGCGACCATTCAGATGGTCGATCTCATGGCAGAAAGCCCTCGCCAAAAACTCTTCCCCGGTTAGCTCCTGCCAGGTTCCATCTGGTTTTCTGGTCTTGACAATGACTTTCATGGGGCGGGTAATGGTTTCCTGAACGCCCGGTATTGAAAGGCATCCCTCAGAACCTGTCTGCTCACCTTCTTCATGGATGATTACCGGATTGATCAATACAACCTTTTGGTTGGGATCACTACCACCACTAATATCAACTACCGCCATGTTGATGTTGATGCCTACCTGAGGAGCCGCGATCCCAGAACCATCCTGAGCTACCATTGTCTCAAACATGTCTTCAACTAGTTGTTCTAGTTCTGGATTCCAATCTCCAACATCTTGGTTTTTTATTTTTAGCCTTGGGTCTCCCCATGTGAGTACTTGTCTGACAGCCATGATCCCTCAATATCCAAACGGACTACAAATATCATAACAATTATTTTATGTTTCATGTCTAGGTTTTCTGCGGGTATGTATCCATGCTTGAACAACCTTATAAACTGCCGGAAGCCCCGGAATTATTATCAAAGCAATGACCATGGATTCAATATTTTTTTGAACCCATGATATACCGCCAAATAATTTTCCTGCACCCATAAAGAGACATATCCAGGCAATTGCGCCTGTGACGTTGTAGATGGCAAACCGAGGATAAGACATTCGACCAATGCCAGCCACGAAAGGGGCGAAGGTGCGTATGAATGGTAGAAACCTAGCGATTATTATTGTCTTGCCGCCATGTTTTTCGTAGAAGGCTTGGGCGGACAAGAGATGCTTTTTGTTAAGCCACCTGCTGTCTTCTCTCCTAAAAACGGCTGGCCCAAGGCGAAGTCCCACCGAATAATTTACAGCATCTCCCAGGACGGCGGCAAGTATTAATAGTAGCCCCATTAGGGGAAGGTTTACCTTGGTATCATCAAATGCACCGATAGCACCAATAGCAAATAGCAAACTATCACCTGGTAAAAAAGGCATTACTACAAGCCCAGTTTCCACAAAAATAATTGCAAATAATAGCGCATACAGCCACCATCCCATGCTCCCCGCCATTGTGGCCAGTGCTTCCGGGTTGGTCAACGTATGAATAAATACCCAGACATTTCTAAGCCAATCCAAAAAACCTCCTCTACATTGAAACCATTGAAGTTTACCACTCTATTGCAAGGTCTCCCAGACTGATGTTGGAAACATGGAGTGGTTTTTGGTACAAGCTACCAACTAATTTAGTGATAATGTCAATAAGGAACAGAAAACTAATTGGTTCCATTCTTGATAAGACAACAAGAGATGAATAAATTACACCCAATGGATCAGTATTTTGCTCCCCAAACTGGGCGCATTTTTTCTTGTTTTCCTGGGGCAGAGGAACGCCCTGGGCAACACGAGATGGCGAAGTTCGTTTGGGAGGCTATCCATGAGGCAAAAGATAATTTTAGCTACTGGAAACAAAATGGAGGGGAGCTTGAAGACAAGCCAGATGGACTAATTCAGGCCATAGAAGCCGGAACCGGTATAGGCAAATCGCTTGGCTATTTAATACCTTCCATAGTTACCGCGCAGTTTCCGGTTATGATTGCAACCCGTACAAAACAATTGCAGAGACAATTGCTCGATGATGATCTCCCTAGGGCTAGAGGGATACTGGGGGTAGAGATCAAAGCAGTATTAGCAAAAGGCAGGTCGAATTATCTTTGTAAATCAGCCTTTGAGCGCGCCCAGACGCGCCCCCCTGCAGAACTTTCCAAAGCAGATTACAGCCTGTGGATGGCTCTGCCAAAGTGGGCTACAGAAACCGAAACAGGTGACAGAGAAGAACTTGGGCGACAGGCAGAGGGCGAGTCTGATTTGTGGGAAAAGATAAATGCAAGAGCAGAAAAATGCCTAGGCTCCCAATGTCCAAAAAAAAATATTTGCCACTTAACAAAATTGCGCCAGGAGGTAGTTGAAGCTGATCTGATAGTTGTAAACCACGCCTTGCTATTGGCAGACCGCCGCATGAGGGATGAGGGTAGCGGTTCTATACTCCCTGACGCTCCAGTGCTTGTATTGGATGAGGCTCACGGAATAGAAGAGCAATTGACAGATAGCTGTGCTGAGCAATGGTCTAACCGAGCAATGACCATGCTCTTTAATGATCTGGAGGAAGAAGCAAGCAAAGAACACGAAGGCGCGATGATCTCGGCGCATCTGAATCCTTGGAGCGAAGCTTGGCGAAGTCTGTTGGCACTGATTCCAAAGGAATCCATTTCTGTTGGTTTTGACGACCCTCGCTTAGAACTCAGTCCAATAGCGACTGCAGTGGTCGATTGGATACAGGCGGGGCAGGCAACATTTATAGAAGCAAAGCGTCTGGCAGACCGTAGTCGCGATACCGAGCAGGATAATGCAATAGAAAAGGCTATTTGGCGAAAGCTGACTGAGAGAATATCACTGGCATTCAAGAGGATGGAGTTAATTTTTGGACAGCCCCAGGGTTGGGTTTCTACCATCACTCGCGATGGCCAACAGACGGTAATTTTCAAGGCAAATCCCATAGATGTGAAACCATTTTTTCACAAATATCTGCGGCGGGGCTTCGAGACTGTGATTATGACATCTGCCACCCTGAGAGATGGTAGTGGATATAATGGCCTCAAGCTAAGGCTCGGATTTAGTAATGAAGAAGCAGAGCGCGGAGCAGTAGTTGAAAGTCCATTTGATTTTGAAAATCAGGGAATGCTATTTATTCCTCCAGGTATCCCAGAGAGAAAGGCCGGACGGGATGGTGTAGGAGAACTTGCATGGATAGAGTCCTCTCTCTCTGCAATGACGAGATTGCTTGTAGCATCACGAGGGCGGGCCTTGGTGTTATTTACAAGTCGCAAGATGCTTTCTGCTTTCAAAACCCGCCTCCAGAATGCATTACCCTCCCTCATTTTTTTTGTGCAGGGAGATGGACTGTCAAGGTCACAGTTGCTAAAGAAATTCCGCAAAACACCAGAGGCTGTACTGCTTGGCCTTGCGTCATTTTGGCAGGGAGTCGACCTGCCGGGGGATGCATTGAGCCTTGTGATAGTCACAGCCTTGCCTTTTGCGCCACCGGACGACCCGGTGATTCAGGCTCGAATAAGGGAAGCGGATGCAGTGAGACCTGGATTAGGTTTCAAAGGTATTCAGTTACCTCAAATGACATTAAAGCTAAAGCAGGGAATTGGCCGTCTAATACGAACTCGATCAGACAAAGGTATTGTATGCATTCTCGACCCACGTCTACTGCTACCTACAGAAGACCATCTTGGAAAAGGCTATGCCGCCCAAGTAAGAGCCGCCCTACCACCATTCCCAATCACCAGGGATTGGGCGAGGGTAGAGGAATTCTTGGAAAGACTTTAATTTTTATTGAGAGGCCACTTTTCGAGTATCCAAGGTAGAAGCCATTGAATCGTCAACAGGGCTACAGCGGTGCCCCCGATGGCGGCAATGCCCAACCCCTGTAAGCCTTTATAGCTACTAAAGGCTAGGCCACCAAACCCTGCTAGGGTAGTGCCAGCACAAACAGCATTAACTCTGGAAACCTTTGCGGGTGCGTTGATGTCATGCCTAGCCCTGTTTAGCAGATTAAATACTGTATCAACGCTTACACCAAGAGCAACAGGCATGGCTATTAGGCTCAAAAATGTCAATGGCTCGTTTGTCCATCCAAGGGTGCCAAGAACACCAACTTGGCTTGCAATCATTGGAGCTACTGCCAGCCCAAGGAATATCCACCTACGTCCAAAAAATCCTATTACTACAACGATAGCGGCAAACCCAACAAAAACAACTTCTCTGAGAGACTGCTTGGCGATAGTCTTTATTACCTTAAATAATGGCCGTGTGCCAACGAGCCTGCCATTAGCAGATTCTAGGGCTGACTCAACCCTGTCCAAGGCTGTTTCTGGGAGCCTGATTGGTATAGAAAACATATAGTCTTCTCCATCAAGTACATATTTCCCTGATGGTGATCCATTTTCATAGTTCAGGCTATTGGCTTTATCCGATAATTTATCTGGAATGACATATTCGATGCCCTCTTGAGACGGATTAAGGAGTGTCATTAGTGAAAGCGGCCCTGCAAGGGGATTATTGATACTATTGGAAAGGGCTGATAGTGGTTGCTTTAGCACCTTTGGGTCTAAACCTTCCCTATTAGCTAGTTCCATCGCCCTATCTACCCACTGACTTGGAGAATATGCCGGGCTAAACCAATTTTGCATTGGCTCCCAATGAGGCAGTGTGTATCCCTCTGCTCCGAGAACATCTGCCACTATGTTCCACCGCATTGGCAAGAGGTCGTCCATAGGCAATTGAATAGCAAGGGGTTGCAATCCTGCTCCTAGTACCTTGCCTAAGTTTTCCTGCAACTCTAGGGCAGGATTACCCACCTGCCTAAACCTCCGCAGGTCTTCCTCCCATCTGAGCCAGATTATGCCTACAGTCGCAAATGCAACTAAGCTGACTGCAAGGATAGCATTTCTGAATGTAGGCTTGCCCAGGGGCAACTGTTTTTGCAAGCCTTTTGGTGCGAATACACCCTTTCCATTGTCGAATGCTAAAAGCATGGGTGGCATCAGTAAAAAAGTAGTAGCAAGGCAGGCCAGCATACCGATACCAGCGGTTAGCCCTAAGTCTCTGAAGCCCGGAAATGGGGCAATTAGGCAAGAGAAAAATACCAGCGAGGTTGATAACATACCAACGATAACCCCCGGTCCGGTAGAAAGCAAGGCTGATCTGAGGGATAACGATTTACACTTTCCTGATGAACGTTCATCTTTATACCGGCTAAAGATCAGGATGCCCACATCATCTCCTACTCCAAGCAGAACAGCACCAAAGGCCGCGGCCATCATATTTAGCCTACCAAGTATCCATCCAGTAGTGCCAAGCGTCCAAAACATAGCTAAAAGAAGTGGAATGATAACAAAGCCATATCCAGTCAGAGTGCGGAATCCCACCCAATAGACAACCCCGATAAGTATAAAGCTAAGGCAGAGACTAATGGCAACTTCAGTACCTAGGCGGTTTGACTCCCAATATGCAATTGCATGTGCCCCAGTGACCTTGACTGGAAATGGCCTTTTCGCATTTGTCGACAAGGCAGTCTGGACATCTTTGAAGTTAGCCTTTTCAGGAGGTTGGCCACCGCAACTATTTCCAATCCATGCTAATATCCGTCCTGTTCTAGCCGTCTCGCCATTTTGAAAATTTAGCACCAGTGGAACCAAGACATATTGTTCATCGCTGGTTTCGATATAGCCCGTCCTTATTTTTATCGGAATGTTACTTAATGCGCCATTGAGCAGGTTTGCTTCTGCAAGATTCTCTGGTAGTAGGTTCAGCAGATCGAGGGGGTCTAGCTGAGCCAGCTTTGCAGGTATTGGATCAGGCGAAGCAAGTGCTTTTGCGGTCTTCTTAAATCGCTCGCCTAGCTGTTTTGGATCATTTAGTGGTATCAATCCCTCACCAATAAGTATGGGTGCTATAGCATACAAGTGCTCTGTCACTAACCTAGCCACTGCGCCATCGCCTTCCAGCAAGCTACCAGCCGCAAGCAGGGGTGGCCAGAGCGAGAGACCTTTGCCATCCTTATTTTCCGGGACAGGAATAGATGGTGAAATACCGCCTTCATCCGAAAGTCCATTGAGTGGCATTTCACTAATATCTAGCAAGTTTTCTATGATGTTGTCTGCCCAATCACGGCGACTGCCAATGTCATCCGGGGTTCCCTCGGCAACAACCCATAGCAGTTCATGCTGACCAACGCCCGCCTGTATGCTTGCTTTAACTATGGGGTGATCCGTTGGGAGTAGGCTCATCAAGTCGAGTCGCCTTTCAACCCTTAGCGTACCTAACCCCAGTACTAGGGTAATGGCTCCAACTAATATCCAAAAACTTTTGGGGGTCTGCAAATGTTTTAGTAGCAGGTGTCGAAGTATTTTTTTCATATCGTTTTTATCGTGAAACTGTTCTCATAATACGCGACAGGGTGGGAACTAATTCAACTCTGCGCGCTTGGGATAACCGATTTAGTAGGCTTACGTCTTCTAATTTCATTATTGGATAGGATTCCCCATCGGCTTGCAACGATTCTGCCCATTTAGTTGCAGTAATTATTGTTGGCAATAGCTCACTCCAACGGTAGTCCAGTAATTGTGCAAAGGCACGCACAACTCTGATGTCTGTATCTATCCTATGAAAATCATCCAACACAAGACAAGGAGCCATCTCAAGTGGAGCCATGCGATCCCTCTCGCTAATAAAATCAGAATTTTGCCAGCTTCGAGAGTCATAGTAAGTATTCTTTAGCTCCTGGCTAAAAGTCTGTACCCTTACAAATAGCCCCGTGCTACCAACCTTTTCGCACCATGCTTGCAGAACAGCAGAAGCTAGGCTACTACGACCACTCCCCGGCGGCCCATCTATCCACCATAGACAAATATCTCTATCTCTATGGCTCCTGTTGATCCATGTCTTTAGGGCACCAAAGCCGTTTGGCTCTTGGGCAAACCTGATTGTCTCCCATCCCTTCTCATTCTCGTTTCTGGATGCGCATTTGCTCAAAATACCAGCAATTTTATTTTGCAAGTCAATAGGTATTGTTTCCTTGCAGTGTTCATTTTCAACCAGAATTCGTGCTGAATTTAACTCTTCTTGGATTCTTTCATCCGGGAATTCGCCCTTCCACCACTTCCAAAAACCATCAATAGATATATCACGATACCTAGCTGGAATACCTTGGGTTATAGATTCGCCCCTTGCACCCTTTGAACAGCTACAAATACGGGCTGGAAGTGTAGGGTCTGGATCGATTATCACCCCTTTACCAAGGCAAAGCAGGCAGTTTAGCTTAGCCTTCATTTAGTATTCCCATCCAAAAAATGCGATACGATCCCCTTGCTGTGCTTGCGAATTTTATTGAAGGCGCGACTCTCGATTTGCCTAACATATTCACGACTAAGTGGTGGGGTAAGTGCCTTCCCAATATTTTCTAGGGTCATCGGCTGTTTTCCATTAATTCCATAGTGCAACTCTATAATATGCTTCTCCTTAGCAGATAGGGAAGCAAGCCCAAATTTTAACCCATTTAAGTGTGCCTCGTGCTCTAAAGTTTCCATAGCAGTAAGGACAACGTCTTGTTCTAGTGTATCTTCTATGGAAATATCACTTTCTCCCCAAACCTGCTCTGTGCTAATCGGCTTAAGTGCCTCCTGCATTAACAACAATTTTTCAACTTCTTTAATCGAATGATTGCTAGAATCTGCAATTTCCCCAACCGATGGCTTGTAGCCAAGGTGTTGTTCTAGTTGCTGAATGGTGTGTTTCAAATGATAAATTTGTGCCGCCAGTTTTTCAGGTAGCCGTATTTTCGACCCATTTTCGGCAAGTGCATGAAAGATGGTTTGTCTAATCCAAGGCGAAGCATAGCTTAAAAACTTTGTTTTTCTATCAGGGTCAAAGCGTTTTGCCGCAGTAATCAGTCCAAGGTTCCCTTCGCTTATCAGATCAATCAAATCAAGGCCCAAGCCCTGATATCTTTTGGCCTCCTTAATGACATAGCGCAGATTTCCCTCAATTAATCGTTGCAAACCCTCTGGGTTTTTGTCTTTTTGCCACATCTTGGCGCATGCCTCCTCCTCCTCAGGCGAAAGCCTTGGAAGGTGACGAATGGACTCAAAGTATTTGTCCAAGATATCGTAGTCGTGAGGGCGAATAGACAAAGGCCACCAGATTAATCAGCAATATCCAGAATAGCTTATGGCGAACTGCTTTGGAAATATTTTGAATAGGTGGATTTAGCATAATCGAATGGTTTCTGGGTGAAATAGGAATATTTTGAGTGGAGACTATCCATTGAGCCCTTTTCAAAACCCCATGGGGGTTTGAAACAACGGAGTTGGTAGGTGGTGCCCGAATGTAGCCGAATCCTGCGTAACATTGTATTATTTCATAATTTGCAGTCACTAAGCAGGATGCGGCGGATGGGAAGGCACAGACGAGAAACTGGATTTTGAAATTACCTCCATTAACCACTAATCACTCGACACTATCCACTTGTCAATTAGGAATCCCCATCATAATCCCCATAGAAAAGGCTACTATGGACTATAAAAAGTTTGGTTGCTAGGTACGACTATTTCCAAACATCCATTCGATCACCATCGCTGACGATGGTAAAATACAGACATGACTACACTCGCTTTGAAATATCGCCCCCGCATTCTTTCTGACCTAGTAGGGCAGACTGCAAGCGTTAAGGCACTCACCAACGCGCTCACCAGGGCAAAGACGTCTGGGGCTATCCACCATCAGGCCTTTTTATTTGCGGGCGTTAGGGGGACTGGCAAGACAAGTACCGCGCGAATATTGGCAAGGGCACTAAATTGTACCGAAGGCCCAACGCATATGCCTTGCGATAATTGTGACCCTTGCCATGCCTCAGAACAACCTGATCGCAATATGGATATAGTAGAAATTGACGCGGCCAGCCGTGCCAGCGTTGAGGACGCAAGGGCACTGAGGGAGCAGGTTCAAACTCGGCCTGCATTTTGCCGTTACCGAGTATATATTATCGACGAAGTCCACATGCTATCTCGCCAAGCCTTTGATGCCCTGTTGAAAATTCTGGAGGAGCCGCCACCACACGCAATTTTTATTTTGGCCACAACAGAGCTACAAGATGTCCCTGATACCATCAAGAGTCGCGTCCAGATATTTCCATTTCGCCTAATCCCTGTGGGGCTAATCGAGGCCAGACTCCAATATGTTTGCGATTCTGAGGGGGTCACAACAGAAGCGGGTAGCCTGCGCTTGGTTGCAGAAGCTGGTCAAGGATCGATGAGGGATGCCCTTACCACCTTGGATCGTGTAATATCTGCTGGAGATGGAAAGGTACTCGAGTCATTGGTAAGGGAACAGCTTGGGATCGTGCCTGCCATGAGGGTCAAAGGTGTACTCGAATCCCTGCTTTCTGGTGATACTACTAGCATTTTGGATCACTGCGAGGCTCTTGCTAGTTTGGGGGCTGACTGGGCTAATTTCTGGAAAGAACTGATGCTGGCCTTTAGGGATCACCTAGAAAGTGGCACCCGATCTGGCTTGCAAACACATGAAATCTTGAGACTTTCCCGCATGATGAGTTTTTTGATACAGAGGGAAAGGGATTTAAGGGATTCGAGCCTGCCCCAAGTGGTCATAGAACTGGCCCTCCTAACAGCCGCTCAGCTTCCCAATTTGGCTCCTCTAGATGCACTGGTCAGGGGGGGAGCACCTTCTGCAACGCAACCAGTTCCACCCCCAAGGCATCAGCCACCACAGCAGAATCTGCGCTATCCCAGTCCTCCGCCCCAGCATCTACCCCCGCCTCCAGTTGTGCAACCATCGTTGCCGCCCCAAACCCCAGCAAATCACAAAGATAAGCATATTAAAAGCGAAGAGGAACTAATTGCACAGGAGCCAAACTTACAGCGATTGCTAAAAGATACAGAGGCAGAAATAACTGGAATACACAATGAAACCAAGTAGGCGTTGATAAAGATGAACGGTCACCTCATCCTCGCACCAACTCCTTTGGGTAATCTAAAAGACTTAACCCTGAGAACCATTGAAGCACTAGAGTTATGTGACCTAGTCGCATGTGAGGACACTAGACGCACTGGCTCTTTGCTAAATCATCTAAACATCAAAAAGCCGCTACAACGCTTTGACGACCATGCGGGCGAGCGAGAAACAGAAATCCTCGCTTCTGCATTATGTACAGGCAAGACTGTTGTATATTGCTCGGATGCAGGTATGCCAGGCATCAACGATCCTGGGTTTGAGTTGGTACGCCTTGCTAGAGAATACGGCTCCCAAGTAAGCGTGTTGCCAGGCCCATCTGCTGTAATCCTTGCTGTGGTTGCATCTGGTTTACCATCACACTCATTTAGCTTTTTAGGCTACCTGCCCAGCAAGGCACCTGCCAGGCTAACTGCTCTTCGCAAAATTGCCGCAAGAGAAGAAACAACGGTAATTTTTGAAAGCATCCATAGAATCGAAGAGACACTCAAAGACATTGATTCAGTTATGCCTGACAGGGAAATTGCTGTGGGGCGCGAATTAACAAAGCTACATGAAACATGGTACAGAGGTAGTGCCTCACAAATATCTGCTCAGCTTGGCTCTGAGCAGAGAGGCGAGATAGTGCTTGTCATTGCTGGGGCAGATGCCAAACGTACCTTGAAATCTTCTAGCTCCGAATTGCCAATAGATGCACTGCCGGACTGGGCAGACAAATTTTTGGAAGCCGCAAGGGAGGGTGGAATGACCCTAAGGGATGCAGTCAAACCACTTGCTAGGCATTTGGGCAAAACGCCTTCAGACGTATATAAAATGGCGGTTGAAAGATAAAGTCGTTTATGGCGGTCACACTTAACATTGTCCTCAGCCGGTAATCATGTCCTATATTGGATTAATATAGCTATTTACGTTTTTGTTGTTCACTTAGCGGCGAGCCAAGCCCGCCTATGAACAACAAACGACCATGAACTCTCGGAATCCTTCGCTATGCTTAGGATGTCCTATGCCCCCACGCCAACCACTATGAATTTGGCAGACTTAGAGGCACGCTAGCAGGTTCTTTTTCAGCGTCACCTTCGTTATGCGGGCACCGCATTCGCGTTGCCGTTATACCAAGTTGCTCCCGGTTGGGTGCAACTTGGTATAACTTAAAAAGCAGTACAGAATTATGAAGATACGACTGCGTTTTTCGCTTCACTCTTTTGTTTTGCAGAAAGTATAATTATTAGCGTGGGAGTATATTAAATGGAAAAAAGCAACAAGGCCATGTTTAGGGTAAGAATAAAATTCTTACTCTTCATCGTTGTTTTTGTTTTAGCAATGTTTTCCTTCATATACAACACATCGCCTCGCCAGATTGCACATGCAACGTTGATCACAGTTGAAATAGCTGGAATGCCCATACTCGAGCGAGCATCGATATTTATTGATGGTGATAAATTTGAACAGCTAACCAAGACGCTTGATGAATCAGATCCGTTTTACGTTGAGACACAAAATAAATTCAGAGAGCTTAAGGAAGAAACTGAGTGTAGTTACCTTTATGCAATGGCACCAAAAACAGAGGATGTCTATTTCTTTATTTTTGACGGAGAAGATCCAAACAGCGAAGACTTCTCGGCTCTTGGTACAGAGGAGAATGTCACAGAATACGATCCCGCATTTTTCAGAACTTTTGGAATGAAGGAGCCACAGTACTCCAAGGTAATGTTTGATACCAAGTGGGGATTTCTTATATCGGCGTATAAGCCAATCCTTAATTCTAAAGGGGATATTGTTGGGGTGATTGGAGTAGATTTTGATGGCTCAAGAATAATGGACACTATTAACGCTGTTAATAAGGATTTATTTATCTACGGAGCAATATTCGTAGTGGTAGGGCTGGTAATTAGCTTTTTTCTTCTTAATGATATTACACGCCAGAACAAGGAACTATTGAAAATGAGTCGCTTGGCAGAAGATGCTTCCCGCGCAAAAAGCGATTTCCTTGCCCGTATGAGCCATGAGATTAGGACACCCCTAAATGCAGTAATAGGATTAAGCGAGCTGGCTCATAGGGAATTCGGTACTTCAAAGGGTTTGGAGTATATTGTGGGTATTCGAAACTCAGGTGCTACACTGATGACCACAATAAACGAGATACTTGATTTTTCTAAAATCGAATCTGGCCATGTACCAATACACGAAGCTCCATTTGCCTCTGCCTCACTCGTACATGATGCTTTAACCATTATCCGCGTTAGAATCGCAGAAAAGCCACTTGATTTAATTCTTGATATAGACCCATACATCCCCAAACATATGATAGGTGACGTCAGTCGTATTCGGCAGGTGCTTATTAACCTTCTTGGTAATGCGGTCAAATATTCCGAAAAAGGGTTTGTCAAATTTTCATTCTTTGGGAAAAAAATATCCGACAACTCAATTTTGCTGACCATGGCTGTTGAAGACAGTGGCATTGGCATACGCCCAGAGGATTTGCCAGAAGTATTCAATGCCTTTACTCGTGCTGATGAATTTCGCAACAGGGCTATCGAAGGCACGGGGCTTGGGCTACAAATTTCGCGGACTCTTTGTAGAGCAATGGGAGGCGATATTGTGGTGGAGAGCGAATACGGTAAAGGATCAGTATTCACAGCAACTATGGTGCAATCTGTTGATGTTTGGGAGCCAATGGGAGATGCCGTCTCAAATCCTCCAATGCAATCTGAAAAACCTTATGCCAGTTTTATTGCCCCGGATGCCAAGATATTGGTGGTTGATGATTTCGCCAGCAACCTAGTTGTGGCAGAAGGGATGCTTGAGCCGTATGAACTGTGTGTTATTACTGTCCAAAGTGGGAAGAGTGCTCTAAAGTTGGTTCAGACAGGGCATTTCGATCTCATTTTTATGGATCACATGATGCCAGAAATGGATGGTATTGAGGCTACGATTGCCATTCGCGCTCTTGGAGGTTCGTTTGCGGAATTGCCAATCATTGCACTTACAGCCAATGTCTTGTCAGGAATGGGAGATATGTTTTTGGAAAATGGATTCAACGATTTTCTTGCCAAACCTATAGAGACTCCTAAGCTGGATTTCATTCTACAAAAATGGGTTCCTAGGGAAAAACAGATATTTAGAGACTGAAATATGCACAAGGATATTTCTCAACTATGAGCCTCTTGCAAAACCTCCGTTTTTGCAAGAACCTCAAATAACAGTTTTTTCGGCGATTGAATGCTAATGCCTAAGATATTTTGAGTTTACAAATGGGTGTAGCGGAAAAAATAGACACTGCAACTGAATACTGAGATTATGAAACTACTATATACTGCATATAGCAGTTCATTTTTTGTAATCGAACTGCTTTATACGCAGGAAGCCGTATTGTTTTTTTGTTATTAAAAGGAGTGAATCGCTGTGGAAATTCCACAACATGTCGCCATCATCATGGATGGCAACGGAAGATGGGCAAAGGACAAGGGGTTGCCTCGGATTAAGGGGCATAAGGCAGGTGTAGCAAGAGTTGAAGAAATTGTCGAAGTAGCGGCAAATTCAGGTGTAAAGCATCTATCCCTCTATGCGTTTTCAACAGAAAACTGGCGTAGACCAGAATCGGAAGTATCTGTCATCATGTGTCTACTGAGGCTATATCTCCGCCTGTATACAAATTCGCTTCATAGAAAGGGTATTCGATTTCACTTTTTGGGGGATATTGAAGGTATGCCAGAGGGTATTCGGGCAGATGCACTAGCCCTAGAAATCGCAACTGCAGGTGAAAATGGAATGGTGTTTCACCTAGCGGTTAACTATGGGTCTCGGATGGAATTGGTCAATGCAATAAAAAAATGTATATCCGATGGACTTGAGGTTGCGGACATAAATGAAACCACGGTGGAAGAGAGGCTATTGACCAAAGGCGTTCCGCCGGTGGATTTATTAATTCGCACTTCAGGGGAACAACGCATCTCCAATTTTTTGTTGTGGCAATGTGCCTATGCCGAGTTTTATTTTGCCGACTGCCACTGGCCAGATTTTAATAAAGCAGAATTTCAAAAGGCAATGGAGTCCTTTGCCTCCCGCGAAAGGCGGTTTGGAGGGATATAATTTCAATATCCGGTTATTAGAGTCGTTATTGGGGGTTGCTACGTCTACGAAAAGGGGGTTAAACATGAGCAGTGAAAAAAAAACATCAATTACACATTTCATACTGTTTCCCGCAGTTGCAATTGGCGCAATCTTAACTTGCACAAATGCTTTTGCAAGTTGTGCGATTTCCGCTAATAGCCAAGTTCCTGTTCAAATTCTGACGCCGAAAGAAATAATACAGTCTGCCAAACAAGCATTGGGAGGAGATGACTATTTCAATCCAAGGCCGTATATCTTTTCTTTTTCATTTTCAGGATATAACCATTACGAATCAAAGACGGTTAATCGTACAGACACCTACAAAAGCCGTAAATATCATTTGGATGCAAGAGTTTCAACAAAAAAGGGATCGAGTTCAAGCAAATACATCATCAATTTAGAAAAAAATGAGGCATGGGAGACTTACTCTTATCGGAATAATATTTGGCACAGAACGGATGAAATCAACCGACCCCAGGTCCCAATAATCAATAAAGCAAACTTAGACAACTTGATATTTGATTCTGAAACTATTTCAATTATTAAAAAAAATGGCCAGAGCTATTACCAACTAAATGCACGATATGCAAATCGGAATATGGCAAGCTATCGAAGAACAATGCACATTAATACAACAGATAATCTGATTTATAAAATAGAGGTTATTGATACAAATGGAAAATACAAACAAATAACCACATACAAGGATTACCGCAATTATCAGGGAATAATGCTTCCCCAATATTACAAAACAGAGACAACTAATAGAGATGGAAAAAAATCTGTATTTGAATACACTATCAACGATTTTTCATTTAGGGACGATATACCTGATTCACTTTTTGAAGTACCTGATTCCAGTGGCCTTTTTACTCCAGAGATGCCTTACGAATTTTTTTCGACGGGAACTATAGCCAATAAACAAACAGAATTTTATACATCCCATACTCATCCCAATTGGGTATCCCCGGAAGAAGGGATTGTCGACCGTTTGAAATCAGACGTAGTAGATATTGTCACCAAATTTCCTCATCGAAACCACATCAACAAAAAAAGTTTGAATCAACTGGCTGACCATATTGAAGGGATATTAAAGGCAACAACCGGACGGATTGAAAGGCAGGAATATTAGTGGAGAGGAGACACATATACAAATATCCTTGCATCGTACGGACCAGAAGGAGGACCACGCATAGTGATAGGTGCGCATTACGATGCTGTGGTAGGTAGTCCAGGTGCAGACGATAACGCAAGCGCAGTGGCTGTTCTGTTTGAGTTGGCAAGGCTCTTTGGCAAAAATCCCCCAAACATTCGAGTTGATTTGGCGGCATATACTCTAGAGGAAGTTGGGATGAGTGGTAGCTCTGTCCATGCAAAGTCGTTAAAAGAAAAGGGGATAGATGTAAAAGCAATGATTTCCCTTGAAATGGTGGGGTATTTTAGCGATGAACCCAAATCCCAGCTCTATCCGCTGGCAATTTTTAAGCTATTTTTCCCTACTAAGGGCAATTTTATTACCGTTGTGAGTAAGTCGGGATCGGGCAGTCTGGTAAAAACAATAAAAAAGGGTATGACTGCCACAACCCCGCTTCCAGTCAAGTCTTTTACTGCTCCAATAAGGTGGGCTGGTTTTATTACGCGCTCAGACCACGCTTCCTTTTGGGCACAAGGCTATCCCGCTGTAATGATTACCAACACAGCAGAATTTCGCAATCGTGAGTACCATAAAGCTGGCGATATCCCAGAACGTTTGGATTACAAACGCATGGCAATGGTCGCGATTGGTGTGGAAGGGGCAATAAGAAAAATATCCAATACGAACTCATACCAAGTTGCGTTCAAATGACTTTGAACGCGAAACGCCAAAGTTTTTGAAAACGCGAGCAAAGCCCGCATTATCAAAAACTAGCGGGTGCCACATTCGCGTCACCTAATACCGAGTTGCAATGCTTTGATTGCAACTCGGTATTAGGTTATCCGACAAATTGCTATTGGATGCGCAATATTACATTGGAATTTTCTCGGTTTTGAAAATTAACCAGAAGGGTTATACCAAGTTGCACCTATACGAGGCAACTTGGTATGAAAGCTGATAGCTGGTATAATCATGGAAAGGAATGACCATGTCCCAAGATTCAAAGCCATGTTTTGACAAAAAAAATTTAGCACTTCGCCTCAGCAGTGCAGGCATTTTTGCCTTACTATTTTTTACCCTACTGTGGTTTGGGAAAGAGTCATGGGCAAAGTTGACTTATATGGGGATACTCGCGATCGTTGCCTTTGTGGGCGTGCGAGAGGCTACTATGATTGGTAGGAAAATGGGACATTTTCCAAGTACTTTTACCGGAACCCTGCTAGCTTGGGGGTTTATTGTCCACTGCTACCTTTGGGGATTAGAGAGAAGCGAAGCATTTCCATTATGGTTGTTGCTGGCAGGAAGCGGTGCGGTGATTCATTTTGTGGCTCTTTTCTCGAGGCGAAATCTGGATAATGCTCTCGCAAGTCAAGGTATTACATGGTTGGCTGGGTTATATCTAGGTATTGGCTTGGGCTTTCAGCAAAAGCTATTTATGTTTAATGAGACAACGCTATCCAATACCGGAGCACGGTTATTACTGGCTTTATTCCTCATCGTATGGCTGGGAGATGCAGGGGCGTACTTTGTAGGTAAGGGCTTTGGAAAACATAAACTTGCTCCAAAAGTTAGTCCAAAGAAAAGTTGGGAAGGAGCCGTAGGAAACATCATCGGCAATATTGCAGGAGCAACAATCATCAAGTTGTTTGTTTGCACCGACTGGAGCCCAGTAGATGTTTTTGCAATTGCTTTTTTGCTGGGAGTAGTTGGCATCTTGGGTGATCTGGTTGAAAGTACATGGAAGCGAAGTGCTGGAGTCAAAGACAGCTATTTTGGAATAAGCATCCCAGGGCATGGTGGCATTTTAGACCGAGTTGATAGCCTAGTATTTGCCGCACCCGCTCTTTATGCGTATATTCATTTTATTCATGGTTTGAATTAGTAGTAATGAGAAAACTTTCCATCTTAGGGTCAACAGGTTCTATCGGTACTTCTGCATTAGAAGTGGTTGACGCTCATTCAGATAGGTTAACCGTAGTAGCTCTTGCCGCCGGTCGAAACATTGAATTATTGCAAGCACAGTGCGAAAAATACAGACCAAGAATGGTGTCAGTCTTGTCAGGTGCAGATGCAGTAGTACTAAAAAGGCAATTAAGTTATTCGCCGGAAATCTGGAGTGGACAGGAGGGTTTGCTTGCATGTGCCACATATTCTGAAGCCGATACAGTTCTTGCCGCTGTGGTGGGAAGCGCAGGGGTAGTTAGCACCGAAGCCGCACTCAGATTAGGTAAAAGAGTATGTCAGGCAAACAAAGAAAGCCTTGTGATTGCTGGAGATTTAATGAAGGTAGCTCTAGCAGAAGGAGGCGGAGAGCTATTGCCGGTTGATTCAGAACATGCCGCCCTTCACCAACTACTTGCAGACCGCCCCTCCAAAATAGTAAGAGATGTTCGGATAACCGCAAGTGGTGGCCCTTTTCGTGATTGGCCGATTGAACGCATAGTTGTAGCCACGCGTGAAGAAGCACTCAATCACCCAACTTGGAAAATGGGGGCAAAAATTACAGTTGATAGTGCAACGATGATGAATAAAGGACTAGAGGTAATCGAAGCATCAGTGCTGTTTGGCTTTAACGCAGACCAAATACACGTCACCATACACCCCCAAAGCCAGATACATGCAATGGTTGGTTTTACTGACGGAACATATCAGCTTCAGGCATCTACCAATGACATGAAATTACCCATTCAATATGCCCTCCTTTATCCAATGCGTATGGAGGGGCCTGTGCCGATTTATGATTGGGATATTACCCGCTCATGGACATTCGAGCCTCCAGACAACGCCAAATTCCCCTGCCTGGGGCTGGCCTACCATGCACTCAGGTGCGGTGGCACCGCCCCAACAATTCTTAATGCAACAAATGAAGAAGCCGTGGCATCATTTTTAGAAGGACGTATTGGGCTTTGGGACATACATGCCTGTATTTATCACGGGCTAGAAACCTTAGCTACAGTTCCCGCAACTAACCTAGAGGTAGTTTTGGAAACAGACAAGGTAGCCAGAGAAATTGCAAAAAAATGGATAGGTGCACATGAGAGATACAACAACCAGAGTATTGAAATCCCATAGCTCCAGACGCACACCAAAGATGAGTATCATTCTTTGCTGTTTTGCATTCATGCCGATATTTGCGCTTGCCATCCCAGGACTTGGCATCCTTGGGGCTGTAATAATGCTTGCAGGGCTAGTTTTTATACACGAATTGGGTCATTTTTTGACAGCCAAGTTTATGGGGATGCCTGTAGAAGTATTTAGCATAGGGTTCGGAACACGGCTCTGCGGATTCAAATGGCGAGAAACCGATGTTCGCCTAGCCGCTATACCGCTGGGAGGCTATGTCAAACTTGCTGGCTATAACCCTGAAGAGCCGGGTGCAGAAGACCCCTACGGCTTTCTCAAACAACCTGCATGGAAGCGTATTTTCTTTTATTCAGGAGGCATCATCGCCAACATACTTGCATGTGTCATCCTGATTTATGCAGTGGGTATCGGTCGAGATAGGTTTCCTATTCAGTCTGTCAGGCTACAGGTTCAGGAAGGTTCTGCCGCAAAAGAAGGCGGGCTAATGACTGGAGACTTACTTTTTAGAGTGGATGAATTGACGCTATCTCAAGCGGACTGGAGCCTTGAGGTTGTTCCTCATATAAGGAGTAAGCCAGGAGAGCTTGTATCACTGCAAATTAAAAGAGATGGAAAGCAGATGGATTTCAACATTGCACCCAGGTTGCAGGGAGATATTGGCCTATTGGGAATAACTGCAACCCCTGTTGTGAGCACTACCCCAATCAGACCCCTTACGCTTGGAGATTTCATTAAAGCCGTTCCCATGGCCTTTCAAGATACAGCCGTGATGGGGGGGATGGTTCTTCAGGGGTTTTGGAAATTGATTAGCTTTCAATCAAGCGTTAAGGAATTAGGGGGGCCAATAGCCATAGTCCAGTATGGAAGCGAGGCCGCAAAGGCCGGCTGGGAAGCCTATTTATTTATGACTGCCTTTATTTCAATGAACCTAGCTATATTAAATGCTCTGCCAATTCCCATTTTTGATGGCGGACACATTTTTATACTACTCTTTGAGCGCGTGCGTAGAAAGGATATGGCAATCGCAACAAAGGAAAAGATCCTCACCGCTGGCTTCTACCTGATTGCCACACTTATGGCACTAGTGATTTTTATGGATTTGATGAGGCTGAAGAAGTAGGTAGCAGTTTCTGCTTTTGTGATTGGTGACAGTAGCCAGATTCTGCTAAAACCACTAGTAGCGGGTCTGTCTCCAAATGTCCGTCAGGGTTGCGTACTCTCCCTCTCGCTTGACTCCGCTCTTATCCCATTCGTCTGTCAGTGCCTTCCTGACTTCAATGGATTTGATGCGCTGGTTGATCCAGTTTTCGCTGTACCCTAGTCGGCGATAAACGGTCTCGTCAATCCTCTCGCTCCCTACCTTGGCAAGCCACACCTTGAACGGCTTGGCTTTTTTGCTTGGGACGGATTGGATGAGGCGTAGTACCTGCTCAGTGTCGGCAACGTCAGTGAGGCGCATCTTGCCGTCTGGGGCTGGCGATTCCAACTGGTGACAATTTGTCACCGTTTCATTTCCCTCAGCCATCATGCGGTTTTTCAAGACTTTCCAATAATTCCGAGCAAGTTGATGATCGTTTTCCGTCAACACTGCGATTATGTCAACAATTGAAAACCACCACTTCTCTTCCTGCTCGTCCAAGACCGTGCGGACTTGTTGTTCCTCAAACAGCTTGACTTTGTTTTTTCCCTTGTCATGAGCATACAAGCGAAGTGGAGCGCAGATGTGATGCGCAGATAGGACTAAAGGACTGCGTAGGCAGTGAGGCAGTGGATTGTCTATCGAAGCCAAACGAAAGATGTCATAAACTTGGTAGATGGGGAGGCGTTTTTTGCCAGCCCCTATTTTCCACCCGCCGAGCAATAGTATGTCCGCAACCAAAGACCATTCAATCGAAATCACAGCCTACATAGCCGAGCTGAACCGCCAGTATCAGACGGGTAGGGCTACCGAGCATACCTACCGCCCAGCCCTCCATGCCTTGCTCTCTGCCCTCCTGCCCCAGCTCACCGTATCCAACGAGCCATCCCGGCAGGAGTGTGGCGCGCCAGACTACATCCTGCTCAGGAAAAACGTCCCCGTGGGCTTCATCGAGGCAAAGGACATAGGCGACGCAGACTTGGAGGGGCGAAACAAGAACAAAGAACAGTTCAGCCGCTACAAAGCCGCCCTCGACAACATCATCTTTACCGACTACCTAGACTTCCTCTTCTGCAAGGGCGGGGCGATCGTTGAATCCGCCCGCATTGGCGAGCTAAAAGACAACAGGATAGCTCCCCTGAAGGGCGGCTTCGCCAAGTTCCAAAGCCTTATGGAGGCCTTCGGAGATTCCAGCCCCCAAACTATCACCTCCCCAGCCAAGCTTGCCCACATAATGGCGAACAAAGCCCAACTGATGGCAAAAGTGTTTGAGGAATCCCTTGCCAGAGAGGGTGGCAACAGTACACTCACTGGTCAGATGGAAGCTTTTAAGAACCATCTCATACATGACATTTCGCCCAAAGACTTTGCCGACCTCTATGCCCAAACCATAGCCTACGGGATGTTTGCGGCACGTATCCACGATACGTCAACTGATACATTCAGCAGAAAGAACGCCGCTGAGCTGATACCCAAAACGAACCCCTTTCTGCGGAACCTTTTCTACACAATCGCAGGTTTCGACCTTGACAAAAATATAGCTTGGATAGTTGACGACCTAGCAGAAGCTTTCCGAGCCACCGATATACAGGCAGTGATGAAGGGCTTTGGCCACTACACACAGCAGGCTGACCCCATTATTCACTTCTACGAGAATTTTCTGTCAGCCTATGACCCGAAGCTTCGCAAGTCCAGGGGCGTGTACTACACCCCCCAGCCCGTGGTCAATTTCATAGTCAGGGCAGTGGACGAGATACTGCAAACTGATTTTGGTTTGCAACAAGGGCTGGCAGACACATCCAAGGTAGAAATCAAAGTGGACGGCCCCGGCAAAGGAACAAAGGCAAAAGTCCACAAAGTCCAGATACTAGACCCAGCCACAGGCACAGGAACATTTCTTGCTGAAACTGTGAGGCACATTCACGACAAATTCAAAGACCAGAAGGGTCAATGGCAGAGCTATGTAGAACAACACCTCATGCCGCGGCTAAATGGCTTTGAGATACTCATGGCCCCCTATGCCATGGCGCACCTAAAGCTGGATATGCTATTGGCGGAAACGGGCTACGCACACGAGGACAACCAGCGTCTGCGGATATACCTGACTAACTCATTGGAAGAACACCACCCCGACACAGGGACACTATTCGCCCAGTTCCTGGCCAATGAAGCGAGGGAAGCCAACAGCGTCAAGAGGGACACGCCATTGATGGTTGTGATGGGCAACCCGCCATACAGCGGCGAAAGCTGGAACAAAGGAAACTGGATTGCAGGCAAGATGGAAGACTATAAAAAAGAGCCTGGCTCAAAAGCTAGGTTAATGGAGCGCAACAGCAAGTGGATCAATGATGACTACGTCAAATTCATCCGTCTGGGGCAGTTCTTTGTGGACAAAAACAAGGAAGGCATTCTGGCATTTATCAATAATCACAGCTTTATTGATAATCCAACATTCAGGGGGATGCGCTGGCACTTGATGCAGAGCTTCGACAAGATTTACGTTATCGACCTACATGGCAACGCCAAAAAGAAAGAAATTGCCCCAGACGGCGGCAAGGACGAAAACGTGTTTGAAATCCAGCAAGGAGTTTCAATCAACATCTTTGTCAAGACGGGCAAAAAGAAAAAGGGCGCCTTGGCAGAAATATTTCATTTTGACCTCTATGGATTGCGCCAAGCCAAGTTTGACTATCTGCAAAAAACAGCGTTAATCGATATGCGCTTTGACACACTCCAGCCCGTAGCCCCTGAATACTTCTTTGCGCCAAAGGACTATAGGGGCAAAAAGAAATACGACAGCGGATTCTCCGTTGCAGACTTGTTCCCCGTCAATTCAGTGGGCATAGTCACTGCAAGAGACGAGTTCACTATTCACGAGAGCACCGAAGCAGTTGAACGCACGATCAATGATTTTTTGTCAATCACTGACGAAGAGGCTAGGGAAAAATACAACTTGGGCAAAGACGTGCGGGACTGGAGCGTAGCAGGGGCAAGGGCTGACCTGCAGTCATCCAAGCACAACATTGTCCCAATAGCCTACCGCCCCTTTGATACGCGCTATACGAGCTATTCGGGTGTCACTAAAGGGTTCCACTGTATGCCACGCAGAGAAGTGATGAAACATTTCTTACCAGAGCAAAATGATGATCTGGGGCAAGAAGGCGCAGTTGTACAGCCAACATCAGGACATAGCATCGTCCCCATAGCTTACCGCCCCTTTGATACCCGATATACAAGCTATTCGGGCATTCCCAACGGTTTCCACTGCAGACCACGAAGGGATGTGATGAAACATTTCCTAGAAGGGCAGAATGTGGGGCTGATAATTGGACGGCAAGGACAAGTCGTTGGCTCTATGGCATGGAATTTAGTGTTTGTGTCAAACAACATTACTGACTTTAACTTGTATTATCGTGGTGGAGGCGTGGTTTTCCCTCTTTATCAGTACCGTGATGGAAATTGCCAGCCCCCTCGCACACCCAACCTTGCCCCTGAAATAGTCGATCAATTCGCAAAAAACCTGAGTCTTGAATTTGAAAACGAAAAGACCGGCAAAAAAACCAAATTTGCCCCAATCGACATACTGGATTACATCTACGCCGTACTACACTCGCCTGGCTACAGAAAAAAATACAAAGAGTTTCTGAAGATAGACTTCCCCCGGGTGCCTTACCCCTCAGATGCCGCCGAGTTCTGGCGCCTAGCAAAACTGGGGGAGGAATTGCGCCACCTGCATCTGCTAGAACATCCTTCCCTAGATAAATCAATCACCGGCTACCCCGTTGGCGGCAGTGATACAGTTGACAAACTGCGTTGGGAGCCGAACAAGGACAGTTCTACAGGCAAAGTCTGGATCAACAACACCCAATACTTCGACAAAGTGCCTCTTGTTGCCTGGGAGTTTTACATCGGCGGCTACCAACCTGCTCAAAAATGGCTGAAAGACAGGAAGGGGCACAGGCTTGCCTTTGAGGACATCGAACATTATCAGAGGATAATCAAATCACTTGTGATGACTGACGAGATGATGAACGAGATGGATAATGTCCGCAAATACTAATACCGAGTCGCAATCAAAAGACTGCACCTCGGTATAAGTCTGGGCTTGGAGTGAAAACGATGCCATGGTGCTTCTACTGGGCTCCAAGCGCCCCTACGGCAATCGTAATCGGCTCAGGCGCCCCGTTACCGCCGAGCAGGGCCTTGGAATCGCCGCTCGCGGTAAATGCGATGGTTCCTGGCAAAACATTGGACTGGAGCAGGAGGGCGACCCTGGCCAATACGCCGTCCAGGGCCTTGGCGTTGCTCTGTCCCTTTTGGGCTATGGAGGCCCGCAACACATTGTTGCCCTCCCGCACCGCCTTAAAGAGCTGGGGAGATGAGCCCAGGTCGAAGGCAACGTTTTGGGCATATTCTGGGTCTGAGCCGTCCACCTGGACGAACCAGGCCTTGGAGCCGTCCACCGTGAGGCCAAAGCTGACACCGCGTCCGGTGCTGGTACCGGCTGGGCCCCTCAGCTCAAGTACCAGCAACTTGCCTGATGCGCTGGACGGAGCCTTGACTAGCCTAAAGCCCGTGCCGCCTGGGTCTGTATATGTCAGGTTTGTGGCAAACCTCAAAATAGGAAGACTGGGGGCCGGGTCATTGCCCCCGCCCCCACTACAGGATAGAAGGCCCAGAAATGTCAGGGCTGGAAGTACGGAGAGAAGCATGTTCTTTTTCATGGTCAATATCCTTAAAGCTACTGACTACAAGGGGTAAATACGCCATCGCAATTGCACATCGCTTTACCACCCCATGGCCTTAAACAGAATCCTGATGTCCTCGTCGTCGATCTTGCCATCTCCGTTTAGGTCGTACTTTGTGAGGTCGGCAGGGCTGGTCGAGCCAAAGGCGTTGGCCAAGTCTAGCAACTGAGGGTTCGTTTTTGAGTTGCCGTCAAAGGCGGTACTCATTATCTTGACCGCAACGCTAGCGGTTATTAACGGGCTTCCTACACTAGTGGCAGTTATGATAGCGCTTGCCGCCGTGTTCGGGGCTGTGTAGGCCCCGGTGCTGGAGTTGATATTGCCGCCCCCAGCAACCGACCATGCCACTGCCTTGTTGGCTATGCCTATTACATTCGCCCTAAATGTAACCGTTTCGCCGGTTAGCATGGTCGAAGGTGGATCAACGATACTGATATAGGCCTGCGCGCCTTTGTAGACTGCTACGGACTGGGGACTGTTTGTCACCTGGAAATCGCCGAAGTCTGAAATCCCAACGTTGACGGTGCCCTCTGCGCCTACCGTGACACCGATTGTCCATATCGCGCCTGAACCGCTGAGACTTCCCTTGATGACTGAGCCCGTGCCGTTAGTAATAGTGATGCTACCTGCCGTCAGGCCAGTCACGGCCTGACTGAAGGCCAGCACGATGCCGGTAGTATCGGCAGAATTAGAAGAACCTCCAGTCTGGGTGGCGGTAAATGTAACCGGAGTTTTAGCGGATGACTTGTAGACCGCCACGCTCATCGGCGGGCTTGTCACCTGGAAATCGCCGAAGTCTGAAATCCCAACGTTGACGGTGCCCTCTGCGCCTACCGTGACACCGATTGTCCATATCGCGCCAGAACCGCTGAGGCTTCCCTTGATGACTGAGCCCGTGCCGTTAGTGATGGTGATGCCACCTGCCGTCAGGCCAGTCACGGCCTGACTGAAGGCCAGCACGATGCCGGTAGTATCGGCAGAATTAGAAGAACCTCCGGTCTGGGTAGCAGTGAATGTAACCGGAGTTTTGGCAGATGACTTGTAGACCGCCACGCTCCTAGGCGGGCTTGTCACCTGGAAATCGCCGAAGTCTGAAATCCCGACGTTGACGGTGCCCTCTGCGCCTACAGTGACGCCGATTGTCCATATCGCGCCAGAACCGCTGAGGCTTCCCTTGGTGGCTGAGCCCGTGCCGTTAGTGATGGTGATGTCATCTGCCGTCAGGCCGGCCACAGCCCGACTGAAGGCCAGCACGATGCCGGTAGTATCGGCAGAATTAGAAGAACCTCCGGTCTGGGCGACGGTGAACGAAACTGGGTTAGCCGCATTTGCTGTTTCCGCAAAGGCCTTTAGACAGACGCTAACTGTATCCCCATCTTTAAAATACTGTCTGACATCATACCAATAAGACCCATTGGTCGATACGAAGCCGCGCCCAGGGGATGCGGTCGCGCTTTCTGAATAGTCTTCGTGGGCATAAGAAAGGCCAACTCGGTGGCTGTCTGTGCCTGTTTCAGTCAATTTGACTATTACTGAAAATCTCTGGTCTGCGCTGACGGCGACGGGGGTGCTGAGTTCGATCCGCTGATAACCGGGTCGGGTTGCAGTCCCCGATACAGGGCCCAGCACAACCGAGCCCGTGCCTGGGCTTGAGCCGACGCTCGTTCTGATGGTTATCTCATATTGAGCGCCATAGGCGGAGGTATGAAAGGCAATGGCTTTTATCCTGTGATTTCCGTCTGCGGTAAAAATGTTGGAAAACCATGCCGTCGTGGCATCTACGCCTGTGCCAACCTTTCCATGCGGGTCGTACTGATATACATGGTCATCAAGATTTCTGGTTGCTTCAAAGGAATGAAAGTTGCTCAAAGGAGTGTCATAGGAGATGTAGAAGTAGCCGCCTTCACCCCAGGAGCTCCCCCAACTGTTGCGAACAATCCAGGCTCCGTTGGTGGCGGGGTAGGAGCCGAAGCCGCCAAAGGGAAACTTAGTCCTATCAAAATTATCGTCCCATCCAACGATGTTTACGCCGTGATTGGTAAACATTTTTTTTGGATCTTGAGAGTACCTATATGTGCTATATGTGCGATTGTAGTATTCGGAGGCTTCATCCATGTAGTAAGAGATAGCGACGGCCCCATAGGTGACAACCATGCCCTTGACGGCCTCCCTGTTACTCCAGATTTCGTCTCCGAGATAGTACGCATTTTTGACGGTTGCTACGCTACTTGCTCCTGCGCTGGGCGTGCCGACCCCATATGGGGCACCAGCCTCAGAGACGGCCCCTCCCGCCCCAGGGCCCCGGGACATAATTGCCAGCGCCATTTGGAAGTTGCCGCCCTGATCAAATGTTTCATGCCCATCATAATCAGTCTTGGTAAAAGCTGGAAAACTATTAATGGGATTGTATGTGTAATATGCCAGATGCCATGGCGACAGGCTGATTGAATTCCCTCCGTTCACTAGGATATTGGACTCCATGGAAGCCAGGGCCGCATGAGCCCAGCAGGTGCCGTATCGGCCCTGATTACGGATAGACAACACATATGTGGGGTCGAGCCTAAAAGAGGCGGCGCCGGCATTGCCCACCGCACCCACTCTGCTCGGGTCATAGTATGTGTCAAAAGAGGCAAGGCCTGATTTGACCATGGCTTCGATTTGGGTGAGGGGTGCCCTGTTTTCTGATAATTTAGGTTGCACAAATGTCGGAGGAATATATCCAAGCCGCGAATCTTTTGGTTCCACGGGGAGGCCAAGGGCCATCCTTTCTGCCCTCTCCCTTTGCTCCGCCTGCCACTTCAAAAAGGCTGGATTGAGAGGAGCCAGGCTAGGTTTTGGTTCTGTGGCCTGGGCGGCAAGGATGCCAGCGGAGGCAAGGCCCAAAACAAGGGCAAAGATTCTTGTGAAGACATTTTTGATATACATGGCATTCCTCAATCCAATGCTCAGTTCGCAACACACAATCGCGAATGCGGCCCCCGATACGGTGACTTGTCGAAAAAAACCTGCCATTTGCTCAGCAATGTAGCCTTTTGTATAAAAGATTACATTGCTGACATTATTGCACTATTGTCATGGACAGTCTATAACTCTGCAATAGACCAGCATAGGAGAAACCATGGCAAGGACAAACATAAAGGCAACACTTACGTAGGCTTCGATCAGTTATTCAGCACCTGATACCTCTCCATTAATCCCGCAACAATAGCAGATTCAGGCGTGTCTTTGGCAAACCCATATAGTTTCATAGCGGCGCAGTCAAGGGCATAGTGGGCCTTTAGCAGTTCTGGCGGCATGGCCAGGGGGTCGTAAAGGTCTGCGAGGGAGCTTTTGGGGAACAAAGCCCTTGCATCTAAAATGCCCTGTGCTAGTTTTTCAACTTCTGCTCTCTGTTTGCCCGAAGCGTCAGGCCAGGGGAAATTGTTGTAAACAATCGTATTGGAATAGCTGTAGTCGCTTTTCATGCGCCCACAGACTGCCCGCATCCACGCCATATGGACAATTGAAGTCAAAATGCCGAAGTCGTACAGGCTTGCATTTGAAATAGTAAAGAGCTTATCCCCTGCTATCACGTCTTTGCTTAAATACCCTATTGGGATGTAGAGCCTTTTCTCGGATGATACTTTCGGTATGGCGATGTACTTTTGGTCGGGCTGACGCATTTCACCAAAAAGCGTATGAGTGGTCGCCAACTTTTTCGTTGCTTCCCTCTTGCTGCTTGCCCTGTGCTTCTTGCATCCTTCAATCCGCTCCATGACGAGGGGCATCTTGCGTAACTCGGATGGACTAATGCCTTCAAGCCACAGGCACCACCGCTTTTTGTTGTTGATAAACTCCTCGCCCATCATGAATCGCTTAATATAAGGTCGTGCGGTTGGCTCTTTGGCAATGAAAATTTTGTGCTCGTTTTCTTCAATAATGAGGTTGCCTCCATCGTTAGGCATACTTCCAAATACCATTTCAGGCACATCACAAATGGGCTTAG
>WRHW01000016.1 GCA_009783055.1 Holophagaceae bacterium | reverse complement strand
ACTTAAATGTTACACTGCACTAGGGTCGGGATTTGCTCGCATATCACGACCGCTAGATGCTTGCAAGGCGGACTTGCTACGCCGTTAAGCAAGCATCTAAAGCGTTACATGGTACTAGTATCAACGTAATATCCAGCAAGTTTGCAACCAACTTTTGGCCACAAAAGAAGGAGCGGCATCGCCGCATCAACCACACTGATCACTGGCCACTTGTGTCATGGGACACATACGGAGAACACAAAAAACCATGGCAATTATGAACTACCAAAAGTAGTGTTGCTATACTGCAGTAGTAAACGCATTTTACATTCCTGGCAGTCAAAGTGGCATTTCAGGGTTATTGAGCCATTTTGTAGGTAGATGTCGGAAGTAGGTACTGGAGTGGAATTTATTACTTCATCGTTATTGTGGATGGGGCACCATCCCAGTTCATATTTTAGACAGAGCTTTGTGGTCATCAGTGTAGGATTGCCTGAGAAAGGGGCGAGTTCGAATGCTGGCTCGATATGCGTGGCTCCAAGCCTTGAATAAAATGCCTTTGCCAAGCTATTAGAGACATTCCATTCATAGCCTAGCCTTGAAATTGGCAACTTTGGGGGTATAGCCCCTGCCACTCGCCTACCTTGTCGGGAGTGGGATTGAATCCTATTTATGATAAGTTGTTCTACTGCCCTACGCCGTAGGTCATTCAAATGGCTGAGGGGCAAAAACCCCACAGGATTCACATGACATTCTCCCAAAATGAATGGTGAATTACCCAGCCTCGACAGTGCATTTCGAGCAGTATTGACGAAGGCTACTGGCTTTGTCGGCTGAGGGTATATTTCATCTGTGATTATTTCTGCCCTGCATCCATCCTCGTCAACTAGTTTCAGAATGGCTCTGCCATTGGAAAAATCCAATTCAGCACTGATAGTAATCTTTCGCTCCACAGGTGCTGTGCGCAATTCTTTGTGCCATCTGTGGTCGAAGTTGCGAAACAGAGCAGAGCCTGCAATTATTCCCGCCGGATTTTGCACCTGCACTTCTCTGCCATTTACAGCATTTACCAAAGTTCCGTGTATAGTTGTTCCACTTAACATTGTCCCATGTCGGTAATCATGTCCTGCCATTCCGCTCAAGTTCTGACTTACTTTCGCTACATTTCTCCCATCCCTTGCTGGTGGGAATTGCTCTATTCGGGCGAAAGGCCCTGGAGTAGCTAGACCATCGCCGGGGTTTAGCCCATGGTCATTGTCCAAGCATGCTTTATCTCCATTTATTGAGTTCACAATGCCTACTAGTTCACCCAGGTGTCCCCCAGAAACACCTGAACTGATGGAATGACATTTTCCATCCAGGCAGTATTTTGTGTGACCCCTATTAAATGTCTTTGAGGGATTTGGCACAAATCCAAGTTTGACAGTCCCTGAACTCGTTCTGGAAAATTCATACCTAGTTGCGATCGAAAGATCGCACCTTGGTATGAGGGGGACGCGACAGCGGCACTCGCAGGTTTTTGGAAATACGGGCTTTGCTCGTGTTTTCAAAAACTTTGGCGTTTCGCGTTCAAAGCCCTTTGAACGCAACTTAGTATCAGGTAGAGCCTCAAGCAGTGCATCCAGGCGGCACCGGAGATAGCTCACAATATTCTTGATATAGTCGGCATCTTTGAGTCGGCCTTCTATTTTATATCTGTAAACCCCTACATTCATCAGTGATTCAATCCTGTCAGACAAGTCTAAGTCCTTTATAGACAGCAATGGCCTATCCTTTACAAGTATTTTTCCGTTTTCGTCAATCAGACTCCAGTTGCGTCGGCAGGGTTGAGCGCACTCGCCCCTGTTTCCACTGCGCCCACATATAGCTTGGCTCAGATAACATCGACCACTTTCAGACACACACAACGCCCCATAAATAAAAGATTCCAGTTCGATGTCGGCCTTATTAGATATAGACTCAATCTGCTCCAGACTCAACTCCCTGGCCAATATAGCCCTGCTAAATCCATGCCCAGCCAAAAATGCAACTTTTTCCGGGGAATCACAAACCGCCTGAGTGCTGGCATGGAGTGGTATATCCGGTAAATCCATCTTCAAAAAGGCCATGTCTTGGATAATCAAAGCATCAGCCCCGGCTTCAAAAGCAGTCCAAGCGGCCTTGCGGGCAGATTCCAATTCATCCTCAAAGAGTATGGTATTTAGCGTCACATATACTCTTGCGTGCCACAGGTGGGCTTCTTTAATTAGTAATTCTAAGTCGGCTAACTCATTTGCCGCACCCTTTCTTGCTCCAAACCTTGGCCCGCCAACATATACTGCATCCGCCCCGCACCGCAAAGCCAGTATCCCCTGTTCGGCATTTTTGGCAGGGGCAAGTAACTCTGTTTTCAATGTCATACCTGAATAATACTAGTTTTCAGTTTTCAGTTTTCAGATGGGAAGCGTAGCCTGTGGCGCGTCTTTATAGCAGTTAAACTGCTGTATTGTGTTTTCAAACCCTAGTATCCCCACCTCAGTAGTGTGGCCCCCCATGAGAAGCCGGCACCAAAGGCGGCAAATAGGGTTATGTCTCCCTTAGAGAGCATGCCCTTTTCGAGAGCCTGATGTAGAGCAGTTGGGATCGTAGCAGACGTAGTATTGGCAAAACGGGTAATATTTATGGCAATGCGTTCTTGTGGAATCTCTAGACGCTTTGCGGCGGCATCAATAATTCTTAAATTTGCTTGGTGTGGCACAAACAACTTTAATTCCTTGGGGTCGATTTGGTTGCGGTCTATCATCAGGCGACTGATTTCAGACATACCTTTAACTGCATATTTGAATACTTCTTTCCCATTTTGGTATAGGTAGTGCATCTTTTTGTCGACTGTATCATGGGTGGCTGGATTGAGTGAGCCTCCTCCAAGCATATACAATGAATTGCCTCCAGCACCATCTGTCCGATGTTCAAAATCCTGAATGCCATAACCTTCATCTACCTGCTCAACAATTACTGCGCCAGCCCCATCGCCAAACAGTACCACGTTATTTCTGTCGTTTTTGTCTGCCAGGATTGACATGACATCACAACCAACAACTGCAACCCTTTTTATTGCCCCACTTGCAACCAAGGATGCTCCAGTTGTCAGGCCATACAAAAAACTAGAGCACGCCGCGTTAAGGTCATAGCAAAAAACGTTACTTGCCCCTATTTTGTGCTGTATTATGGATGCGGTACTGGGAAAAGGCATATCAGGGGTAACGGTACAGACGATTATTGCATCTATATCATCTGGCCGAATCCCGCGCCGCTCCAAAGCCATTTGGAGAGCCTTTGCCCCCAGGTCTGAAGATGCTTCACCTTGAGTCACCCAGCGTCTCTCTTTAATGCCGGTTCGCTCGGTAATCCACTCATCGCTGGTGTCCAGATATTCCGCGAAGTAGTTATTGGTAACAATTTTTTCTGGGAAATGTTGCCCCGTGGCTGTGATGCCGACAGGAATAGAAAAGCGTTTTGTCAAATCAATCTCCAAAAATTAAGCAAAACTGCAAACCAGCTTTTGCAAGTAGCTCAAATAATTATTTATTCAGATCGGCCACTGTTTTAATGGGCAGAATTGTCTCTGCCATGCTCTTGTATGTGGCGTAGCGATTTTTTATCTCCCGTTGTGCCACAGCCATTAATTCTTTAAAGTGTTCGGGGTTTTGCCTTTCGATAATCCGATACCTGGTTTCATTTCTGACATAAGAGGCCAGGTCAATCTTTGGCTCGGAAGAATCAAGTTGTAATGGAGGTAGACCCTGTTCAACTCTCCGGGGGTCAAACCTGAAGAGTGGCCAATGGGCACTATCGACAGCTAATTTTTGTTGCTCGCAACCATTCACCAGGTCAATCCCATGTGCTATGCAGTGGCTATAGGCTATGATGATGCTTGGTCCATCGTAGCTCTCGGCTTCCAGGAATGCTTTTACAACTTGGGCATCCTTTGCACCCATCGCCACTTTAGCTACATAGACGTTTCCATAGGCCATAGCAATCATGCCCAGGTCTTTTTTGGGTTGGGTTTTTCCTGCAGTGGCAAATTTGGCACTAGCACCGATGGGTGTTGACTTGGAAGCCTGACCGCCCGTGTTGGAATATACCTCAGTATCAAGCACCAATAGGTTTACATTTCGCCCTGCGGCAAGTACGTGATCAAGCCCACCATAGCCAATATCATATGCCCATCCATCACCGCCTACAATCCATACACTCTTTTTGACTAGATAATCGGCAATCAAGTTCAGCCACTTGGCTTCTGGTGTGCCCAGGGCAGATAATTTTTGTTTGAGAGTAACCACCCTCTCTCGCTGTAAACGTATCCCCGCCTCTGTAGATTGGTCAGCGTTGGTGAGGCCAGCTACTAATTCTGCTCCAACCTTGTCAGAAAGTTTATGTAGTATTTCGATTGCTTGCTGGCAGTTTTTGTCAATAGCCAGACGCATTCCAAATCCAAATTCGGCATTGTCCTCGAAGAGACTATTTGACCAGGAAGGCCCTCGCCCATCATCACCCTTAGCATAAGGAGTGGTGGGTAGGTTGCCACCATAGATAGATGAACAGCCAGTTGCGTTGGCTATTAAGGCTCTGTCGCCAAATAGTTGCGTTAGTAATTTGATGTAGGGAGTTTCGCCACAGCCTGAACATGCACCGCTAAATTCAAACAACGGCCTCAGGAACTGACTCCCTTTCACATCTTGTTTGACTGTAGTGCGATCTACCTCCGGCAAACCGAGGAAGAACTCAAAATTGGCAACTTCATTCTCTCTCAGTGGTGTTAGGGGGGACATATTGATGGCCTTGCGTTCCGGGTTTGCCTTATCCTTGGATGGGCATACGTTTACACAAATACCGCACCCCGTGCAATCCTCCGGGGCTACCTGTATCGAATATTTTTGACCAGCGTATTCCTTACCCTTGTAGTCGACAGACTTAAATGTTTCCGGGGCAGTATTGAGTTTTGCAGGATCAAAAACTTTTGGCCTGATGGCCGCATGTGGGCAGATTAGGGAACACTTGTTGCACTGGATACATAGTTCAGGTTCCCAAGTAGGTATATCCAGAGCAATACAACGTTTTTCCCATTGGGTAGTGGCAGTTGGATAAGTGCCATCAACGGGGAAAGCACTGACTGGTAATACATCGCCCTCGCCTGACATCATTACAGCCAAAACATTTTTAACAAATTCTGGTGCCTTTTTGCTGACAAAGGGCGGTCTGCCGTACGTGGCCGAAACTTTTTCCGGCACGCTGACTTCATGTAGGTGTACCAACGTATGATCTACTGCCTCAAAGTTCTTTTTCACAACTGCTTCGCCCTTTTTGCCATAGGTCTTTTCGATGGATTTTTTGATGTGCTTGATGGCCTCTTCCCGTGGCAATACTCCTGAAATGGCAAAAAAGCAGGTCTGCATGATCGTATTGATGCGCACACCCATACCAGTTGCGCGCCCAACCTCATAGCCATCAATGACGTAGAGTTTCATCTTTTTTTGGATGAGCGCGGTTTGCATTTCTTTGGGCAGGGTATCCCATACGCAATCTTTGTTGACATGGGTATTCAGAAGGAAGGTTGCACCCTCCACAGCATGGGCAAGCATGTCATATTTATGAATAAACTCTGTTTGGTGGCAAGCGATAAAATTGGCATTTTTTATCAGATATGCCGAGCGAATTTGATTAGGACCAAAGCGCAGATGACTTACTGTTACGGCTCCGGCCTTTTTGGAGTCGTAGACAAAGTAGCCCTGCCCATATAGACCAGCCTCCTCGGCAATAATCTTGATGGAGTTTTTGTTGGCTCCTACCGTGCCATCCGAGCCTAAGCCATAAAACATTGCACGTTTAACATCATCATGTTCTATGTCGAAGTCAGGGTCGACATGTAGGCTATTGTTTGTAACATCATCTACAATGCCAACAACGAAGTGGTTAATGGCTTTGGGGGTAGCCATATTGTCAAACACAGCCTTTATGCAGGCTGGGGTAAACTCTTTACTGGATAGTCCATAGCGACCTGTCAGGATTGTTGGGTCTAGTTTTGTCAATCCTTCTTCCTTAGCTTCCCTCATGGCAGTTAAAACATCCAGGTAAAGCGGATCGCCTGTAGCTCCAGCTTCTTTAACGCGGTCTAACACAGTAACCTTTTTAACACTTGTAGGCAGGGATTGAGCAAAATGCTTGATTGAGAATGGGCGGTACAGACGCACTTTCAATACGCCTAATTTTTCCCCTTTGCTATTTGCCCAATCGACATATTCCTGAATTGTATCAACGCTGGAACCCATGCTCACAATTACGCGATCTGCATCAGGTGCTCCGTAGTATTCATATAATTTGTATTGTCTGCCGGTGAGTTTGGCAAACTTATCCATTTCGCCTTGGACAATATCCGGACAGGCACTATAGAAAGGGTTGCAGGCTTCTCTCGCCTGGAAAAATGTATCGGGATTTTGTGCCGTGCCACGAATTTGGGGATTGTCTGGAGTCAACGCCCTGGCTCGGTGGGTAGCCACTAATTCGTCTGTCACCATATGTCGCAGGTCATCATCGTTTAATAATTCGATCTTGCTTACTTCATGGCTTGTCCTAAAACCATCAAAGAAGTGTAGGAACGGCACCCGACTAAGTAGAGTAGAGCTTTGGGCTATCAGGGCGAAATCGTGGGCGCATTGCACACTATCAGAAGACAGCATGGCAAAACCTGTTTGCCGACATGCCATAACATCAGCATGATCACCAAAAATGGAGAGGGCATGTGTGGCGATGGTTCGGGCAGAGACGTGCAATACAAAGGGAGTTAGCTCCCCTGCGATTAGATACATGTTAGGAATAAATAATAAAAGACCCTGGGAGGCAGTAAAGGATGTGGCCAGTGCACCAGCTTGCAAGGCACCATGAACGGCACCAGCCGCCCCGCCTTCAGATTGCATTTCAACCACTGATGGCACAGTGCCCCAGATATTTACCTTGCCTTGGGAACTCCATTCATCAGAGAACTCTCCCATATTAGATGATGGCGTGATTGGATAAATCGCTATCACCTCATTGGTGCGATGGGCTACCACTGCCGTCGCTTCATTTCCGTCTAGTGTTGCCATTTTCCTATCGGCCATGGGATTCCTCCTCTGGGGCGTTATCTATCAACAAACTGTGAGCTTTCTGTGAAAAAATCACATTAGCTTCTAGTTTACAGTAAACATTTCCCCAAAACATTTTTCAGACCGGATATTATACCAAGTTGCCCCCAATTTGGGTGCAAGTTGGTATCACTGCCACAACCCAAAATCGGCAATCTTTATAAAGGCCATTCTCAGGCAATGGAGCAGAGATAGCCTGGCATGGCGCAATTCAGCATTTTCACACTTGACCATTACTGCATTAAAGAAATCCTCAAGGGGTTTGGCTAGGTCTGCCAATGCTATTAGCATGGAGTTATAGTCGCCCGTTGCTGTAATTAAACCAAGGTGGGCGTTTAGCGTTTTTTCCTCTGCTTGCTCCAAAAGGCCTGCATCAAATTTTTCTGCGGGGTTTTCATCTTTCAATATGTTACTAATGCGTTTGGCACTCACGCTGAGGCTTGCAAAACGCTGATCTTCTGCAAAGGCAGATAGGGCAGTACACCTTGATTTCAAATCCATAAGGTCATCCCAACCAACTGCTAGGGCAGAATTTTTTACCGTACTTGGAATACCTGCCAGTTCCAACTGATAGGCAACTCGGTCTCTGAAAAAGGCTAATAAGGCTTTTTTTGTTTCTTCTGCACTAGACTTTGCCCTACCAGCAACGGCATCCCAGCCCATATTTATCAATACTGAGATAGAAATATTCAGCCCCTTTTCCCATACCATCCGCACGATACCCATCCCTGCGCGCCGCAGAGCCAGTGGGTCCTTCGAGCCTGTAGGAATCATGCCAATGGCAAAGCAACCTGCTAAAGTGTCTAGTTTGTCAGATATTGCCAGAATTGCCCCTAAATCTGTGCTGGGTATGGGAGTCTCGGCACTCAGAGGCTGATAATGTTCCCGCACCGCCATAGAAATGGATTCATCCGCACCTTCCAAACCGAGATAATACCCCCCCATTATTCCCTGTAGTTCTGGAAATTCGCCAACCATCAGCGTAACCAGGTCTGCTTTGCAGACTTCGGCTACGGCCTTTGCCAAATCTGCATTTACTCCCAGTTGTTCTGCTAATGTAGTGGCGATTGCTGAAATACGTAGCGTTTTTTCTGCATAACTCCCAAGCTCTCTGTGAAAAGTCAAAGATGCTAGTTTGGGTGCAAGGCTGGAGAGCCTATTTCGCCTGTCCTCAGCAAAGAAAAAGCTAGCGTCATATAGCCTTGCCTTCAGCACCCATTCATTGCCTGCTACCACAAAGCCCATAGGGTCATCTTTTCTATTGGCAATGGTTAGAAAGCATGGCAGGAGGCCAGTGCCATCTGGTTTTTCAATACAAAATGCCTTTTGATGTTCCTTTAGGCTTGTAACTAATACCTCCTTTGGCAATTCCAAGAACTCATCTGGGAAAGCACCTGGCAATATTGTTGGCCATTCGACTATGAGGGCAAGTGTATCCAGCAGATCGGGGTCGGGCACTAAACGCCCTGATATTTCTTTTGCCCTGGCTGAGAGCTGGTCATAAATCATCTGCCTGCGCTTGTCAAATGAAGCAATGATTTCGCCCTTCTCCAGAATCGTTTCATAGTTTTCAGGTGAATCAACGATTAGTGGATCTGGTTGCTCACGGTGATATAAGCGGTGCCCCCAAGTAGTATTTCCGCTTTCCACGCCATCTATAGTAAAACTGATAATCTCAGAACCAAAAATACAGAGTATGGATCGGATTGGACGAACAAACTCATATGTCGAAGTCCCCCAACGCATGGCCTTTGGAACGTGGAGGCCGGAAACCAACATTGGCAAAGCTGTAGAAAGAATTTCCACAGTTGGCCGTCCTGGCCTACATATTTCAACAACGGCACACGGTTCTTTTTTGCCGGCGAGTTGTTCAAATTTGATTTCAGAAAATTCCACACCCCACTTTTCGGCAAATTTTTGTCCTTGGATTGTAGGATTTCCGGCCTCGTCTACACACATTCGCTGTGGGGGGCCTACTTGTGTTTCACTTATGTCAGATTGGGCTACCGAAAGTCCCTGAATGCGCCATGCCAGCTTTCTGGGGCTGTAGATGCCAATCACTGTTGGAGAGCCTAGTCTTTGTTCTTTGGCAAATTCCAAAAAGGCCATTTCAAAATCCCTGCATAACGGCTTTAAGAATCTTGCCGGTATCTCCTCGCAGTGCAGTTCTAGCAATAGTGTTTGTATATCAGCCATTTTCCACCTCACCCTCCTCCAGCTCCAGATATACCTTTGCACAAGCACAGGCTAAATCCCTAACTCGCTTTATCATTCCTGGTCGCTCGGTAGTGCTAACCGCCCCCCTTGCATCCATCACATTAAAGGTATGGCTCATTTTAAGTGCCTGTTCATAGGCCGAGTGGTAGTGCCTCAAGTCGTTTACAATGTGCCAGCCCTCCTTTTCAAAGGCATTAAATAAATATTTGTGTAGCTCTAAATCTGCATGTTCAAAACTATATGCGCTTAGTTCATATTCTTCCCTGTGCCTGACTTGGCGATACTTAATGGGAAAACGCCCCTGGTCTGTGCAAATATCGCCCCAAGTGAGGTCAAAGATATTATCTATCCCAGTTAAAAACATACATATACGCTCGATGCCATAAGTAAGCTCTGTTGATACCGGACGGCAATCTACCCCTGCTATTTGTTGGAAGTATGTAAACTGACTAATCTCCATGCCATCTAAGACCACCTGCCAACCAACACCCCATGCGCCCAGAGTTGGGGATTCCCAGTTATCTTCTTCGAAGCGGAGGTCATGCTTGGCCATGTCAATGCCAAGAGCCTCCAGGGATTCGATGTAGCTATCCTGCACCTTGGCCGGACTTGGCTTCAGGATTACTTGGAACTGGAGGTGCTTGTATAGCCGAAAAGGGTTTTCGCCATACCTGCCGTCCCCAGGACGGCGGCTTGGTTCGACATATCCTACATTCCATGGCTTTCTACCCAAAGCACCAAAAAAAGTAAGGGGATTCATTGTTCCAGCACCCTTTTCAATGTCATAGGGTTGCCCCACCAGGCATCCTCTTTCAGCCCAGTAAGATTGCAGTAGTAAAATTAATTCTTGGACGTGCATATTTAGTCCCAATGAAACCATTGATTTTACTGTATTATCGCAAAATATGGCCAGTTGTTTTCACTGAGACAGTTATTTTTTTCGTGGATACGGCTATCGCCGTGATATTGTTTAGTGGCTAAAATCTGGTGGCAAATTTGCTTGCGTTTGTGCTGAACTACGATTGGTTAAACTGTTGTAGAACTGGATGTTAGCAGATGAACACCAAGCAACTTCGCCAAAAGATACTAGACCTAGCCATACACGGCAAGCTAGTGCCCCAAGCCCCCTCGGAATACTGCTACACCCTACTTGCCAATAGGAACAAGGTATTCATAAGCAGACAACAGACCGTTGCGAACCTGATAGAATGACAATAGACCGGAGGTAAACAATGACTCTTGTAATTGAAACAAACACACTTCCTGGAAAATTACCGGAAATGCTTAAAACCAAAAAAGTGCAAGCGGTAAGGCTGGGAGACGAAGTCAGGTTGATACCAGTGTCGGAAACCACGCCCGAATGTCCCTTTCAAGGAATGTTCAAAGATGGTAAAACATCAATAGACAATTTTCTGGCGAAAAAACGAGTTGAAAAGGAACTTGAACAGTGAAAACTTTTATTCTGGATGCCTGTGCAATAATAGCCTATCTTTCAGAAGAGCCTGGGTATGAAAAAGTAGCCAAAATATATAGAATGGCACTAGAAAACAAAGCCTATTTAGCCATAAACATTATTAACTTGCTCGAAGTTTATTATGACGTTTTCCGTGATCATGGTGAAATCAGCGCAGATCATACCTATCAAAACATCCTTGCCTCAAAAGTTAATATTATTGAACATATTAATTATAAGACAATGAAGATAGCGGGAAGACTTAAAGCACACTACAAAATTTCTTTAGCTGATTCCATCGCATTGGCCACATCTATCGAATATAACGCCACACTGGTGACAGCTGACCACCATGAGCTGGACGAAGTCGAAAAAAATCGCGAAGCCAAATTTTTATGGATTCGCTAGTATGGGAGAGCACAAGCCGCGTCATACCTGTAGCGCAGAGTGTTATGCTATTTTTTTTCCGAAACAAATATTACTTGTAGTAAAGTCACACCATATCAGGCTTTTCATCTGATAACTGGTAATGATAACTGATAACCGGGGCTAGCAGATGAACACCAAGCAACTTCGCCGAAAGATACTAGACCTAGCCATACACGGCAAGCTAGTGCCCCAAGCCCCCAATGACGAACCAGCATCTGTGTTGCTGTAGCTATTCCTCCCCTCGCCGAACAACACCGCATAGTGGCTACTATTGAGTCAGCTTTTGATATTCTTGATGAAATAACAAATAACATTGACTAAGTGAAAACTTCTTTGAAAAGGAGCAATATTGACCATAACCAGCCATAGTAACCATGCGTGTGGGCACTGTGATTAAAAACTTCTGAATGCTTGGTGGGGACCGCTCCATCGCTTTGCTCATTCGCTGTTGCCCCCACACCCCGGGCCGCAGGCGCATCCCCAACCAATCACTAAAACTTTTCATTTTCGCCATATCAAAATATAATATTTCCTGAAGCTAGGAGACACACATGGATACCTGCACCACCTATCCAGCAGAGTACAGCCAAGGCACCATCACGATCCCAACCAAGCCTGATATTTCAGCAACAGCCAAAATCTTTGTAATGGTTTTTGATTCCGAAACAACACAAACCAGCCCTGCACAGCCGCCAGAGACCACATCAACGCTATCTTCAAAAGAAGAATTTTTCGCATACCTAAGAAGCCAGACACCCACAGGCGAGAAAATGTGGACAAGGGATAAACTCTACGAAGAGGCACTATGCTAATCGCCCTAGACACCAATATCCTTGGCAATGCACTGGGCTACTGCGAACCGCTGATTCAAGACCAAACAATAAACTTTCTCAAAAAAATTCCGACACCCAGCATTATAATTCCGGCCCAAACCTTACTGGAATTGGGTTTTTTCCTGAAACGAAAGTACCAAAAGAACCCAACCGAGGTAGGTTTGGCTCTAACAAAATGGAAGCAAATATATCAAGTGGCGAACAGTACGGCAAATGCGCTTCAGGATACAATCCAGATCATCACAAGACACCAGATACAAATATTTGATGCTTTCATTCTCTCTGTAGCCTCTGAAAACAACTGCACAATTCTCCTATCCCAGGATATGCAGGACGGCTTCAAATGGAGCAACACAACCATTGTCAACCCGTATTCTGATACACCGAATCCATTGTTCGCAGTATTTTTGTCAACACTAAAAAACTAATACTCTAGTTTTTTGGATCATTTCCGTTGGTTTGTCTGCAGAAAGCGTTGCTTGTCACAAGTTAAACGACTACAGCAGTCCAACTACAAAAAGTTGAACCGCTATATCGAGCCAGCTTTTGCTATTCTTGATGAAATAACAAACAATATTGACTAAATACATTGATCTGATAACTGATAACTTCTTTGAAAAGGAGCAATATTGACCACAACCAGCCATAGTAACCATGCGACTGCGGGCACCAGTTAAAAGCCTCCGAATGCCGCTCAGGGGGGGTCGCTGTCGCTCCAAGCCCCCCTGAACCCCCCGCCACAGGCGCATCCCTAACCCTTGATCTGAAAACTGAAAACTATTATGACTTCACCAAAAGACAAAATAGCACTGGCAATGAGCGGGGGGGTGGACTCCAGCGTGGCCGCCATACTACTACAAGAAGATGGCTGGGATGTTATCGGGGTGACACTCCGTATGCACGATCCTTCAATTTTTGGAGAAAGTGCCAATGAAGTGCCCAAACAGGCCAGGGTGGTAGCTGACCAACTTGGCATTAAGCACTATGTGATTGATTGTATTAGCGATTTTCAGCGACTGGTGCTGGCTCCGGCCTGGAGCGATTATACTTCTTGTCGCACCCCCAGCCCCTGCCTTAGGTGCAATGAGGGGATCAAATTTGGGGTATTGCTCAACTGGGCATTGGATAATAACTGTTCCGCACTTGCTACAGGTCACTATGTAAAGTTGGACTGTAGTCAAAATGAGGTAGCACTCAGGCGGGGCGAGGACAAAAATAAGGATCAAGCCTATTTTTTGGCGGGGCTATCTCAGGCACAGCTATCTCGCATTGTTTTTCCCCTCGGTGATTACAACAAGTCGTGGGTAAAGGAAAAGGCCAGGGCAACTGGCCTCCCGTGTGCCGATAGCAAAGAGAGCCAAGATACTTGCTATATTCTGCCTGATTTAACCTTCCAAGAAACATTGCAAAAGCAATTTAGCCCAGACAATCAATCAATGCCCGGCTATATCCTGGATTGGAAAGGCAAGCAATTAGCCAAACATAGTGGCATCCACAACTTCACTATCGGCCAGCGGCGGGGAGTCGGAGTCGGGGCGGGAGTCAAGGCTTGGGTTTGCCGAATTGATGCAGATACGGGAAATGTCCACCTGACTAATAACGAGGATGACCTGTTGAGTAGTGAGTTCAACGTTTCCGACCTGAGTTGGACAACTATTTCGCCACCAGATACTCCCCTTGAGTGCGAGGTGCAGGTAAGGCACAGAAGTCAACCCGTCAAAGCATTACTTTCAGATATTCTGGGGGGCAGAGGGCAAGTAATACTCCAGCAACCTGTCAGGGCAGTCACGCCGGGGCAGGCGGCTGTTTTCTATCTCGGCGATAGGGTTCTTGGGAGGGGCTGGATTGAAGGGGTATCAGAGTTTTGCAATTAACTCACATTCAATGGTAGAATCCAATTCTGGACACAGTTATGAACTTCAGAGAATTAGAGAAGATCGTATTGGCAGATGGATGGGAACTAATCAGAACCAAAGGCTCGCATCACCACTACAAACATCCATCGAAGAAAGGCACAACAACGATTCCGAACCATCCTGGCGACATACCCAAACCAATCATCAAGTCTGTCCTCAGACAGGCAAGGATAGAGGAATAACATGAAACTGACATACCCAGCTTGCTTTTACAAAGATGACGAATCAGACGCATACGGAGTTGAAGTCCCCGACCTACCAGGATGTGCAAGTGGCGGCAAAGACCTGACAGAGGCAATTCTAATGGCTACAGACGCGGCTTCAGGCTGGATATTAGGCGAACTGGAGGATGGTCAGCCAATACCTAAACCAAGTGCCCCCCATGAAATCAAGCCAGAAGACGGCGGTTTTGTAAGTTTGCTAGTTCTGGACATGGACGAATACGCTAAAAATCATGGTAATGAAGCAGTCCGCAAAGAAATCACAGTCCCGGCTTGGATCAACACCTTTGCACAAACCCGCCACATTGATTACTCTCAGCTAGTCCAACAACAAATAGCCGAAATGTATGCCCACCACCACCCCTGACCAGCAAGGAACCCAAAATGCCACCATCCACAACAGTCACCAGAACAAAAGAGCCAGACACGCTGTCCAATTTTTTCACTGTAGAATCGTACAAAACCAAGTCTCCTCAAATTCAAAAGATCACCTTGACAAATTCTGAAGCAGAGTACTACGGGTGCCCTTTCTTTGGCATACTAGAAAATAATCCGGTGCCAACAGCCCTGCTGGCAAAAGAAAATGAAATCAACAAAGGCCTGGAGTAATGAAGAATACCTACGTTTTAGACGCGTGTGCTATCTTAGCCATGCTAAATAAAGAAGTGGGATCATTGTCTCAATGCACCAAGAAATCGAAACTCAGCACCACATACCTCACATTCATGCCCAATACTCCGGCCATGAAATTTCAATTTCTTTAGATGGCGCAATCCTGGCTGGCGGTTTCCCCAAAAACAAACTAAAACTTTTAGAGGCATGGATGGAACTTCACAAAGAAGATGATGTTAAAACCTGAACAACCTTTGACGATGTAGCCCAAACTAAAAAAGATCAAATCCCAGAATCCGAACTGACAGCATATGAGGAATAAAAATGGAAATCCGGGTCTATTACGAGGATACTGACTGCGGGGGAGTGGTCTATTATGCAAATTACCTGAGGTGGCTGGAGCGTAGCAGGACTGAGTTTTTACGAGAAAGAGGTATCGAATTGGCAACCTTGATGCAACAGGATACTTGGTTTAGCGTCAGTGAATGCAATATCAAGTATAAAAAACCTGCCAAATATGGCGATTTAATATCTGCAACTACAGAGCTAGACGAAGTTGGTGGCGCGGCCTTTTGGGTAAAAAACCAAGTTTGGCGAGATGACGAGCTACTCGCCGACGCTAGGGTGCGAATCGCCTGTATGAGTGGAGCTGGCAAGGCAAAGCGATTGCCTAAAGAGGTAGTAGAATGTCTTTACAAAAACCCTTAAAGGAAAAAAATGTTTTTCAGGCCAAGTAAAAAAGATGGAGTAACTGCTAGGGAGAGGTCTCTCTGGGGCGACCTAATCTCCATGGGAATGGTGTTCCCAATTGCTATTGTTATCGGATATTTTTTGGGTCAGTGGGTCGGGAGGTTTTTTGGATATCCAAGCCAAGGCCGCATCGTGGGGTTGGTGCTGGGTGTTATGAGTGGTTTTTGGGAACTCTTTAAGGTGAGCAAAAGACTAGAAAAATACGATAACTCTAATAACAATAATATCAACAATGATTCCAGCGGTGAAGGCGATGACCAAGGACACTGATGGAAAAATACATTTGCAGTGGATCGGAAGGATTCAATTGTGCCTATTGCCAGTTGGTATTGCACTATGGGCAATAAGTTCTTATATATCAATAATTATTTTTTTAGTCGGTGGTATTTCTAGCTTAATTCTGTGGCACCTGCACAAATGGATAGTGGTGCAAATGCTCACACCCTCTGTCAAGCGGCGTTGGTTCTATGCCATAATTGGAATGTTAAAACTTGGATTGATTACAATTTTGTTATATGTCATTATGAAGTACTTCCCTAGGGAAGTACTCCCGTTTGTGACGGGACTACTACTTTTTGTGATAGCCATCCTGATCGAGGCCATAAGGCTGACAGTCAGGCACTTTCGCCTAGGCGAAGACAAAATATCATAGACAAACATACTCACGAGGCAAGCCATGGAACACCACGCATCGTACCTGGCAACACTGCTGACAGACCTCCTTGGCCTCACACGGCAGGTTTGGGGCACTTTCGCCCATGGACAGGAATTATCTGTCCTTGAGAGATACGACCACCTATTTGCATCGGCACTGGCCGCTCTTGTAACAGTTTTGCTAGTGATAATCGTCCGGGCAAGGATGTCTAAGGTTCCAGGGCCTTACCAGCAGGTAATGGAATATGCAGTTTCTTTTATTCGCAACCTGGTGGGCGAAAATGTTGAGCATCATCCGGAAAAATATGTTCCCTTGGTTGGCACGATGGGGTTTTTTATATTGCTCAACAATCTCTTTGGCCTTGCTCCATTGCCATCGGGCACCGGAAACTGGAATGTGACAGTCGGTTGCGCTCTGGTTGTTTTTTGCTACTACAATTTTCATGGGATGCGAGAGCATGGGTTTATCAAGTATTGGGCGCATTTTTTAGGCCCGGTGTGGTGGCTGGCTCCACTCATGTTTCCACTTGAAATAATTGGGCTACTATCACGCATCTTGAGCCATAGCCTACGTCTCTTTGGCAATATCGCCGGCGAACATGTTGTAGCCGGCATTTTCTTTGGAATGATGCCCCTATTGCTACCAGTATCTTTTATGTTTTTGGGCATCTTCTTTGGGCTGATACAAACGTTTGTATTCATCATGCTTACGTCCATATATATTTCCGGTGCAGTGGCGCACGAACATTGATTTGACGATTTATCATTCCGCTGGATTCCGAACCCATCGGATTTTTTTTGAGGTGTAGTATGAGAAAGTTTTTAACCTTTGCGCTTGTTTTCATGGCCATAGGAGCCGTAGCCTTTGCTAACGCAGAAACCGCTGGTGATGTTGCTGGGGTTGCAACCAACATTGCAAACCAGAGCTTCTTCTCTGGTCGTTACCTAGCCCACTTGTCTATCGCCATTGCCGCCTTTGGTTGCGGTCTTGGCCAAGGCAAGGCAGTGGTTGCCGCATGTGAAGGCATTGCCCGCAATCCACAGGCCGCTGGCAACATCCGAACCACAATGATCATCGGCTTGGCTCTTATTGAAGCCCTTGTCATCTATGCAGTGGTTGCCGCTTTCGCTATTGGCAACTGGCAGTAAGTTGGGATATAATAATAAATAGCTCGTGTAATTCGATTTTTTTTGTTTCGCACGAGCTATGAAGATGTATGCCGTACAAAAACCTCCTAAAGTTTCCTCCGGAAATTACCCACGTGGTGTTGGGGGGGCATGCCTTTATCGACCAAGAAGGTTTGGATATTACTTCGCGTGACCTCGCCCATACCTTTGCGCTAAATTATGGCTTCGACATAAACCTGCCAAACCAGCGGTCGCAGGTTATGAAGACATTTCAAGATGCAATGACCTTTCTGCAAACAAATATACTAGAGGAAACAAACCTAAAAATTCCTGAAAAGATAGTCAAGCTACAAGACCCACTCGATCTCCTCATTTGGGCAAGTGCAAGCCCTCGTACCAAAATGGCAGAGTGGAGTTGCGCCATCCTTCGCATAATGCACACACTGCTCTATATCGACAACAACATTTTTTTAAGATTTCTGCCGGAAATACAACGCCATGTATTTGCCCGATACGACCGCTATATAGCTCAAAGGCGGGACGGCAGATGGTTTTTAGAGGGAAACTACCAAGTTCCTTTGCTGGATTTTAGGCAGAAAGAGGGTAAAAACAGAGATTCAATGTTGCTTAAGTTGTTACACAAACCAGAAAATGTGACAGAGACAATTTATGACAACATAGGAATTAGATTTGTAGCAGAAGACCTATTGGATGTATTACTGGTATTAAGGTTCCTTATAGACCATAACGTCTTTCAGGCCACCCACATCAAGCCTTCACGCACCCGCAACTTAATAGTTGATCCCGTTCTGCTAGAAGAGTGGGTTGACTCGCTACCCGATAACTTTTCTATTAATAGCCTATCTCCACCCGAAAGAATAGAATTATCAGAAAAGCTGGCTCAAAGGATAGGGCGACCCTCTGTAAATCCCTTTTCTAGCAGAGATTACTCGGCCATGCAACTTACTGTAAATACCTTGGTGCGTTTGCCCGGCCCTGGTATAATGGCATTAGAGAAGATTCAGCAGATAATAAATGATAGTGGAAAACCAGAGATGTTAGACCAGTTTCATGTCTCAGAACTTATTCGAGACCAAGAGGAATTTACCTTTTTCTTTGCTCATGAAGTCCAAATCTTGGAAAAAACAGGGTTTGACAATTCGCGGCTGGGACCCGCATCTCACACAGAATATAAGCTCAGACAACGCAAAGTCGTTCGCAAGAGACTACTCAGGGGGCTGTTGTCCCAGGAGGCAACATGTTAAATTTACAGACTAGGCAAGAAGAAAATGCTTCGGTAATAACTGTAAAAGGCAAAGTCAATTTTGAAGTCACCGCCCAATTGCGGGAGGCTGTCAAAGAAACCATTGCCACACACCAACCAAAGCTACTGGTAATCAATCTGGAAGGGGTATCTTTTATTGATTCCTCTGGGTTGGGATTATTGGTGGCCGCTAGAAGTAGCATCGACAAGATTAATGGCCGGTTGCACCTTTGTAACCTCCCTAGCCAGGTTATGAAAGTGTTTGATCAAACCAATTTGACCAACTATTTCAGCATCTATGCCTCAGAGCAGGATGCCCTAAGTGCCCTCTAAATCAGAATTAATCCGTGGCTCAACAAAACAAAGGTATTGTCCTGGTTGCTGACGGCGAAGCCGCCATCCGTGATATTTTGCTTTTTTACTTGAAGCGTTCAGGCTTTCAAGTGATACAGGCAGAAGACGGGCAAGACGTGCTTTTGGAAATGACCAAAATTCAGCCCGACTTGGTTTTAGCAGACCTCTCGCTTCCTGGAATATCCGGAGACCAATTGTGCAGGATTTTAAAAGGGAATCCTGACACAAAGGACATCTATTTCATACTGATGACTCCATTCTCCGAATATACAGACATCGAAGTCACTATTGATGCCTTGAGTATAGGAGCAGACGACACCATAAATAAGCCTCTGCGCAGTCAGGAGCTACTGGCCAGGGTTGGCAGTGCTTTCCGCCTAATACAAATGCAGAAAGAGATAAAGCAACAAAACCGCGACCTCACTGTTTTCCGTGAAAATGTGCAACGAGAACTAGAATTGGCCGCCCGCTTACAGGTTAGCTTATTGCCTGAGGTCGGCACTATCGCCCCATACCAATATACCCACAGATACAAGCCAGTCGGAGGTATAGGAGGCGACATCTATGCTATCACCCCTCTTCCCTATGGAGGGGCGGCACTGCTGATTGCAGACGTAAGCGGGCATGGTGTTACATCAGCACTTATTTCGGCGGTAGTAAAAACGAGTTTTGAAAACCACATACGATCTCGCGGCGGCCCAATGACATGGGCACAGTGCATTAATAGAGACCTTCTCCGCAACACGATGGAAGAACAGTTTGCCACAGCATTCTTAGCAAAACTCGACCCGATGGAAGGTAACTTCACATATGCTTGTGCGGGGCACGAACCCCCCATCTATATAGCCCAAGGAGCCACTGGCAATCCAAAAAGCCCTATCGCACTAAGTAGTAGCAGTCACCCCTTGGGAATGGATGAAAGTATGTCGTTTACAGAGCACACAATCACATTCGAGCCGGGCGACCGCTTAATACTCTATACTGATGGACTTGTGGAGACCGAATCCGAATCACAAAAACGCCTGGGAGCCGAAGGCTTGCTTCAGTTATGTTCCGCATTGGCTACAAATCAAGAAGATACTGCAAGCCAGATATTCCAGTATGCACAGGAATTTATCGCTCCCCGCGAATTTTCAGATGATGTAACGCTAGTGTTGATAGACCATGTGGTGCCGGGTGGCTAGTAGCAATTGGCTATTACATTCAATCTTCATCAACCCTACAGCTAACGATTGCAGAATTGCTTTTTTTGCGGGCGACTACTACGTTGCAATATGGACTATTTTGGGCTTCGGGGCCTACTATTATTTTCAATAATCCTGTGGTGGTATCATGTTTAACGCTCCTTAGCCCTTTTTTAGGGATTTGGTAAAGACCAATTATTTCTAAATTTTTTATGTTTTCGCCCGTTTCTTTTACCAATCTTAGGTTGTAGCGCATCATTAGCGACTTTGATACACCCTCTAAGTCTTCAGACCTTAATAGGATGGGGACTAGCATTGCCCTCTCTAATGATCTGTAACACGCTGGTACAGATATGCGGGTTGCTAGTTTATATGTTTTGCCATGTTTGATGTCAAATGGTGGAAGGCCAAAGGATTTAGTTTTGAAAGTTGTAAAGTATTCGTCGACCCTTTTCATTTGGGGTGAGTTTAGCCCTGGAATGTCTGCCGAGGTCACTATACCAGACCAAGCCAAGGCTACGCTTACCAGTGATGCTTCTGCTCGAAAGACTTCACCTGTTTCAACAAATGACTTAGCTACAAATTTCATATCCGGGTTGATGGCGGAAACGGATACAAGCAAGGATTGCTGAACAGTGCTGGGCTGAGAAATTAATACATCGCCCTTGGTTTCAGCCGTGAGCCATGATACTGTTTTATATTCGGGATCACGAAAAAACAGACCCTTTGCAGAATGTACCTTTGGCCCCTTAAAGACCCGCTTGATGGTCTCGGCGACATCTCCTACTGTATCTCTGATGCGTCCTAGCAAATTGTTGTCCTATTTTTTTGGCGACTCAAACCTAGAGTCATCAATCACAGGATTGATTTCCATTTTTTGCAATGTAATTTTCATCGAGCCAGGTGCCCCTGGTGTTGGCTCCTCAAACTCATGCGGTACATTTATACCGCTCACCATTTTGTAGTTACTAAATCTGGCATTGGTATCGCTCGACTCCACCCTTGCTATCAGGTATGAGCTTATGTCAATGAAGTATAAAATTTTATTGCCACCGGCGGTTGTCAGGCGAACCTTATATGTCTTGCCACGGTCAGCTGTCCCAACATATTCTACCTTGCTACCTTTTTCGCTGTAATTGACAAAGGGGCTTACAAAAAGATTGATAGTGAAACGGCCTTCGTCAACATCCTTTTTTGACATTGCTGTTGGTTTTGAATAAGATAAATCCCACCCACCATCTTCATTTATCATTTCAATTTTTTTTTGTCCCATGATCTCCGCTTCGGCACGGACAGAACCGGGTTGCCTAGATTCGATGACTCCCAAAACTGACACTGGCCCTCCCTGCATCTTGAATGTAGCTCTGGTTGTTTTTACCTCTATTAGCTTTTCAAGCCCACCCATGGCTGAATAGTGCTTATCGAGAATTTGTTCGATGGTAGGCTTTTCATTTGCCTGACCAACCAGAACAGCAGGAACGGCGAGCATTATGGCATGTATGTTTCTCATGCAAACTCCTTTGGAAGGTAAAAGTTACTAGCGGTGGCTGATGTGATTACTTAGGTTGTATAAGGGTTCTGAGGGCTTCGAGGGCGCGTTCCATTGGCTCCACGAGATCCATGTGATACCCAGCCTCAACTACTTTTTGAAGGGCGGCATCTTGCTCAGGCTCTGCAACTCCATGAGGAAAAATTACCCGAAGAGGATGGCCACCCTCGCCCACTTGAACTAATACTTCTCTGGATGATGTTCTATTTATTGCACCCTGCTCCTTCAAGGGTGCCTCTTGTGAACGCTGGACGGCCAAAATCGGGCAGTTGGTATCAGCGGCAAAATCAGCAACTAGGTCTGATGCCTGGACAAACATCAAATCTGGGGGAGTCTTGATTTCCTTCATCAGGGCTTTTTGGATTACTTCCCCCTTTAGATGTGGCTCCAGAGCTTTGCCATATAGCACCGACTGTAATTTTGTGGGCGTTATAGGCTCAGTATATCTGAAATCCGTTGGTATTCCCTGAGCGTTGGTCATCAACAATCCGCCCAGGTAGCTCGCACTCTCCTTGATAGCTACATAATAAGCCAACCGCGTCTCTTCGCTCATGGGAACCTCTTACCAAGTCATATTCAAAAAGAGCCACTTGCAGAACCGGCTGGTCATGCAAGTGGCTTATAGTAACCCTATCGGACATACCTTGGATAGGGTGGCCTCTTTACTTCCACTGGTGGATTTTTCCTGAGTTCTTCCATAACCAGACTGATGGCTTTTTCTAACTGTGAATCTACGCCTTGTCGCCAAGCCTTGGGGTCAAGGTCAACTTCCACGTCGGGAGCTACACCCTCGTTTTCTATGCCAAATCTACCTTCGGGAGAGTAAAAGGCAAAGTGTGGAGCTGTAACCGAGCCACCATCCATTAGTGTCGGATAGCCACCGATACCTACCAAGCCTCCCCAAGTACGCTTTCCAACCAGTGGCCCCAAGCCGTATCGTTTAAACAACCAAGGCATGTAATCGCCACCGCTACCGGCATTTTCGTTGATGAGCATTGCTTTTGGACCAGGCATAGAGCCAAATGGCTGTCGCCAGTCTTTCCCGTCCCTTACTGCCCAATAACTATTGATGGGCTTTTTGAGGTAGTCAATGATGTAGTCTGCCGCGCTACCGCCACCATTAAAGCGTTCATCAATTACGGCTCCGTCCTTATCCAATTGTGCAAACCAATAGCGATTAAAGTTTGTATAACCACCCTGGCCTGTATCGGGGAGCCATACATAGGCGAGTCGTCCGCCCGAAACCTTTGCTACGTGTCGGCGGTTAGATTCGATCCAGTCAAGGTTTCGCAGACCGTTTTCGTTGCCGATGGGGACTACTGTGACTTCTCTGGAATCCTTACCGCTGGGGTCTGTCCCAACCTTGAGGACTACCTGCCTTCCCGATTTATTTTCGAGTAGCTTGTGGGGGTTGCCTTTGTCTGTTAGCTCAATGCCATTGATGGCAATGATGTATTCACCGACATTTACCTCAGAGCCAGGTTGGGTTAGGGGTGCCCTCATGTTGGGGTTCCAATTTTCTCCGTTGTAAACCTTGGACACTCGGTAACGCCCATTTTCGATCTTGTAGTTTGCTCCAAGAAGGCCACCCGGTATGCTTCTAACCGAGGGCATGTCGCCACCACTGATATAGAGATGTCCGACTGTTAGGTATCCAAACACTTCTTCAAAGAGATAATTTAAGTCGGCGCGGCTGTTAAGGCCATTAAGATATTTTGCATATCTGGCTTCTGTTGCTTTTATGTCCAAGCCATGATGCCCTGGATCATAGAAATAATCGCGCACTATGCGCCATGCCTCGCGGTACATCTGTGCCCACTCTGCCTTAGGGTCTACCCTGACATCGACTTCATTTAGATTGAGCCTTGGGTCTGATGGAGCAGGTGCCTTATCAGGCGAAGCTATTATCCAACCGCCCCCCATTCTCCAAAGAGCTTTTTCAGCGTTGGAAGATAGCGTAAATCCCTGAACGTTATCTGCAACTTTGTCTAATTTTCGTTTCTTTAGGTCATATTTGTGCAGGGTCCTGCCAGCATTTCCACTCTCCATTACGAATACAAAACCAGCCTTTCCAGCTATCAAATAAGAAATATTTCTATTTCCAAATGGCAGTGAGAGGATGCGCTGGTCGATGCCTTCAAGATCGATAATGGTTTCGTTGTTTTGCTTTTCTGGTTGCTTTGGAGTTGTATCTGCCGACTTTGGTGCTTCTGCCTTTTCATCGTCACTTTCTGGAGCGAGTGGTGATGGTTCACCTTTTTTCAGCACTGCAAGATAGGCACTTCGGGTTGCGTTGTGCGGGTAAGAGTTCATGTCAAAACCTTGCACGGTCGGCCCAATGTTGGTAGTGGCAGTAAAATATAGATACTTGCCTGAACGGTCAAATTGTGGGCTACCTGCGCCACTCATGCCATCAGTTATTTGCCCGATTTTTTTGGTTTGGATATTGCACACAAAGACAGCTTCATATCTGTTAGCAAGAGCCTTTGTATAGGTAATCCACTGGCTGTCGGGCGACCATGCCAAACTGGAGCGTCTATCGGTTTCAAAGGTATCCAGTTTTTCTTGCTTACCCTTTTCAATGTCAACGAGCCATACGATAGATCGCTTATCCATGAATGCAACTTTTTTGGAATCCGGAGACCAAGTTGGCTGGTAATAAAAAGTTGGCTCCAGGCTTATTATTTTGGGCGTTCCGGTACCATCCTGTGCGGCTATGTGCAGGGCATATTCGCCACTTGCATCAGAAAAATATGCAATGGACTTACCATCTGGCGACCATGCAGGGTCACGCTCCATTATCCCCGGAGTGCCTGTTATATTTCTAACACTTCCTTTTTCAGCCGGAACCGTAAAAATTTCTCCTCTGGCTTCAAATACTGCCCTAGCACCATTGGGGGAAAGGTTTGCATTAGTTACACGGCTCGCAAGTGATTCAAACCGTGGCCTCACCCCTGGCATATCTCCAACCACATTTATATTTACAGCCTTGCTTTGGCGTGTGGCTAGGTCATAGAGGTGAATAGAGCCAAATTGTTCGTAGACAATTGCCCCATGCCCTGCGTTGGCCGACTTGAAGTCCATGCCTGTATTATTGATGACCTTTTCAACCTGCTTTGAGTCTATGTCATAGGAATAAAGAGAAATTGGCCCCTGACGATCAGAGAGGAAAAATACCTTTTTGTCTATCCACATCGGGCAAAAGTCATTGCTATCAGTGCGCGGTATTTTAACCACGCTAGAATCCTTCATGTCGGCAATCCATATAAAAGATGCGCGTCCGCCCCGGTACCACTTCCATGCACTAAAGGCACGGCCAACAGGTTCATAGGCCAAAAATTTTCCATCGGGGGAAAATGACCCATGATTTGCCTGTGGAAGAGGAACCAATTCCGGCCAAACTCCATTTGGTGCAATCATAAACAACTGAGATGTCCTGCCATTTGCGTGACTGTAGCGGGCAGAAGAAAAAATAATCTTTCCATGGGGTGTCCATCCCTCTGCAATGTCTGCCCCAGGGTGATAGGTCACGCGCTTGGGTACTCCCCCGGTTGTGGGGACTAAATACACGTCAGTATTGCCTTCAAAGTTACCCGTGAAAGCCACCATGTTGCCGTCAGGCGAAAAATGTGGTCTGGATTCGATGCCGATCCCGGACGTTAGCCTTCGGGCATCACCGCCATCCCTGCCGACAATCCAAAGATCGCCTGCATGGGAAAAAACAATGTGAGACTTGCTGAGGGCAGGGGTCCTCAAAAGCAGTGGTGCCTGAGCCTGAGAATAGGCCCCAGCCGCCAACAGGATAACTGCAGGTATGTTTTGCCACTTCATAGCAACTCCAAAAGTGATTAATTAAAACAATCCGGCCTTAACCGAACAATGAGCAGTGAGTACTAAAAAATACTTAGTAACAGTATAGCAGTATTAATTTTTGTTTCTCATAGATTCTATTAGCTCCTACACTGTAGTGGCAGTAATACCAAGTTGCACCCAAACGGGAGCAACTTGGTATCAGGATGTCCGAGGCGGTCACGCCCCCACCACAATAAATTTGGCAGACTTGGAGGCACGCTAGCAGGTTCTTTTTCAGCGTCACCTTCGTTATGCAAGCAAATCCTGGCATATAGCAGTTCAACTACACAAAGTTGAACCGCTATAATCGCTGTGTTTGCCATAACCTGACTTTTACACTTATTTCAGGGCAGAGGGGTATAAGTAGTGCAATATTGTAGTTTACATGTAATGGGAGGGGATTTTTTTTGTTATGACACAGAGATGGTTTTGAGGAACCTAATGACCGCAAAAATGCTACAACGCAATTGGTTCAATTACCTCTATTGAATTTATCTCCAACAATGGTACAATGAAGTTTCTCCTGGGGCTATAGCTCAGCTGGGAGAGCGCTTGCATGGCATGCAAGAGGTCACCGGTTCGATCCCGGTTAGCTCCACCAAAAACAATCCACAGAAGTCCGTCGATGTCCAAAAAACCCCGTAACCACGGGGTTTTTTGTTGTGCCCTTGTTCAGGGCTGTCCGATGCCGTACACTGTAATACCTACACTTTTGTAGGTATTATTGTCGGTATCGGCAGAGTGCCAAGCCGCCATACCTACATGGCATCCAAGAACAACGGGAGACTATAGCAGTTCAACCACAAAAAATTGAACCGCTATATACTGTGGCCACTGCTGTGAATGTTTTTTTGCACAAAGTCATGTTTGGTCGATTGCAAGAAACTCTACTGACATATCATTAGGGCAGGGCGTGGGCCACAAAGATGGATGTCGTAGGCATTGTAGCCATAAGCATTGATAAAGCCTTCGCCGTCGACACAGGCGACAAGGCCGCTACTGTGACCTGGAGATCGTAGCCACCACCAGTCAATAGCTTTTCTATCGTTGTCATCAACAAAATACCTCTGAGCCTCTTCGATGCTCAAAAGAAATACTTTGTCAGTGGTATTTTCACCACCGCTTGTCCCGTATTGCGGGTTATTCGGATTTGTGATGCTTATTTCAGCAATCTGCCTTTGCTCATCTATCGAGAATTTTTGTAGAAAATCATTATTCAGATATTTTCGCAAATCACAGGTTTCCCAAGTCACGGATGTAAAATTACCATGAAATATGCAATTCTCAAGGACGTTTTCGGTAATTAATAAGGCCTTGTTGCCTTGTCTGTCCAGCACCCGCCACTTGTAGGGGCCAAATTGAATGTTTTGTTGGAGGTCATCTGTTTTGTGTTCAGCAAGTGCTTCATTTACTTCTGGTTTTCCACTATTGGTATTTGTGTCCCTATTCGGCATATTTCCTCCGATCAATATTTTTACACAGTCTCATAAATACTTGCAGGGGGCGTGTCATTTGAGCCACAAGTAGTTATAGTCGTATGGCTTGTGACAAACAATGCTTTCTGCAAGTAAACCAACGCAGTCGTACATCCAAATTCTGTATTGTTTTTTAGGTTATCTCACTATACCATGTGTCATTGTTGGATTTGGAGGAGTCTCCTTGTTAGAACCAAGTTGCCAACGGTTTCAGAAAGGCATTAGAGGAGGTGTTATATGAAAATTTCTAAAAAATCCCCGATTTTGCAAAAATTGGCCTTATCGGCTGAATTGGTTTTGAAATCACCCGCCTTCGGCCCGGCGGCCTTGGCATTAACCGGCATCGCTGTGGTCGGCATTGTGGGCTGTTCCGGGGGAAGCAACACGCCCGATAAAAAACCAGACCCGAAGCCACAACCAACCCCACAACAACTCGAAGAAGCCAGAAGACTAGCCGAGTTTAATAGATTAAGTGCACCTGTGAATGAGAACAAGACAATAATCGAAGTTAAACAGATGTCGGATTTTGAAGCTGGGAACTTCGGATATAATGCAGGGACCCATACTGCACGTGGATATAGCTTTGCAGTGTCTTCAACAGTAACAGACCAGATATTGAAGGCGCGGTTGGAAAAAGAAGCAGAACGTATAAATAATTTTATCCTTCCCTACTCCTGGGAGCATGAATTGAGACACGGGAAGAATGCTAAATATAGACATACTATTAAAGAACCCCAAAATTTATGGAAATCGGCCTTTTTGGACGAAACCTCCGCATATTTATCAGAGATGATATTGTTTCGTAAAAATATGCTGGATGAATATGCAAAACAATTAACGGAATGGGATTTGGCGGGCAAAGACCCTAATCAATTCAAATTCAGTTCTCGGTCATATAATGACGCAATTGGAAATATACCGGATTTAGGTCGAAGCCACATGATGACATGGTGGGACGCTAATAATAAATTTACAGAATTCATCTCCGCTGTGTCGCAAGAGGAAGCATTACAATTAATGTCTTGTCATTATGAGCTATTTTCTAATATATTCGATTCTAATGTTTCTCTTTATCGAGACCCTATAAATAGCATATTTGGCCAGACTAACTTCATATCGTGTAAATATGATGCCGACGAATGGTTCCAAACGGCATTGAACGCCATGTTTACATACAAGATTGGAGACAAAGACGTCAATCTGTTCGAGCTTATGACGCCGGCGGACAGGGAGGCTTTCCTGAGCAAGCTAAATACCAAGATGCAACTGGAATACGACAGGTATCACAGCGGATATTATGATTAGGCTTGCTATCTGAAAACTGAGAACTGAGAACTAGTGTAATAAATCTGATAAGTTGAATTGCTATATAAACTGCTAGACAACCTTCCCTCTGTTAAAAATTCCATTAGGATCGAGAGCTTGTTTAATCTTGCGGATGGCTTGGATTTGCCAAGGGTCGGTAAAGGCCAAAAATGCCTCTCTTTTTGCCAGGCCAATGCCATGCTCCCCAGTCAGGGTGCCTCCCAAATCCAGGGTTAGGCGAAAGAGGGCGTTAAGGTGGTGCTCTAAGTCTGATGGGCTGTTGGGGGCTAAGATATTTACATGCAGGTTGCCGTCCCCTAAGTGCCCATAGGTGACAATCGGAATGTTATTTTGTTTTACACCATCAAAAAATGCTTTAACCCTATGTCTTGGCACGGCAATGTCCTCACTGATTTTGTGGGGGAACTGTTCTTTTAGTACAACGCTGGTCTGCCTTCGGACATTCCATACAACCTCCCGCTGGCGGACATCTGTAGCTACCTGAACATATTCTGATAGCGATCCTAGGACATTCAACACCTCGCAAATAAAGTCATTGCCCGTGCAGTCCAAATCATCAAATTCAAGAATGGCCAACGCTTCGCCCGGAAGTCGCTTGGCCTCGCCAGACCCATGTTGTCGTAAATACTGCAATACATCGGGATCCCAAAATTCAAATGCGCGGGGTAGCAAACCCTGGGTAATGAGCTGTTCAGGCAATTCCAAAAGGTCGCCCCAATGCGAAACTGGCAATAGTAATGTCAGTCGCTCTGCCGTGGCTGGAATTAGGCGCACTGATGCACCTGTGATTATTCCGAAGATGCCTTCACTGCCTACCAATAATTGTGCAATGTTTGGCCCTGCGTTGTTTTTTACGGTTTCGATTCCAAATCTATGTATTTCTCCATCTTCCATCAGGGCATCTACAGATAGCACCCAATGTCTGGTCATTCCATACTTGCAAGCAGAAACTCCACCAGCATTTGTCGCCAAAGTGCCTCCAAAGGAACATTGATCCCAAGAATTTGGATCGGGGGGATAGTACAGACCTCGGAGTGTGGCAGACTCTTTTACATCTCTCAGCAATGCGCTGGCGGGTGCCCAAAGTGCAAGTTCAGCATGTGATATTTGAATTTGGCCTGGATATTCGGACATGTCAACAATTATTGACTTTTCAGTCGGAGTAGCACCCCCAGCTTTGCCGGTGCCTGTTCCACGTGGAACCAAATCGTAACCTTCTCCGTTGGCAATGCTAACAAGTTTTCGCAACGCATCTGGCCGATGTGGTTTTACAACAGCCAAGGGCATACTGCCAATTATGTGTGACTCGTCTCTACGATAACCTTCTAGCGCAGTGGGTAGCTCGATTATAGAAGCGTTTGGAATGGAAGGGAAGCGATTGTTCATTTGTGACTGCGTAGGGAGGAAATGTGTAAAATATCAATTATGATAAGTATAGTCGTGTGCTTGTGATAAGCAACGCTTTCTGCAAGTAAACCAACGAAGTCGTATCTCCATAACTCTGTACTGTTTTTTAGGTTAATTCACTATAGTGTTGCTCCATCAAACTAATTAATTCTAGTACCTCATCGAATGAGGATTCTAGTATTTTTTCTGATATTTCCTCAATAGAACTCTGGTAGGTTGTCCCCCGTGTGAGAGTCTCCAGGCTTGTCAAGGCTTCGTCTATCGCCCGCGCCTTCATGTCTGAAATAGCCACTTTGAGTAAATCTAGCCCATCCTTTAAGAGTTGCGGGGTGCAGACCTGATTTTCTGAGTCACCTGATTCCTTGGCAGGGTAAGACTCTATCCCCGCCAGGATGTTTTCGATAATGCCCTCTATCGCCTCCAAAAAGATTGGAGTCAATGATTGCACGCCATCTAAATTCTCAGACCTACCGGCGGCTTCCAACTCGGAGGCTTGGACAGAAAGTTCGGTAGCACCAATGCTGGCGGAGGCACTCTTCATGCCATGCACATGTGTGGTCAGCATCTCTAAATCTCTTTTTTCCAATGCCTCTCTGATTTGGGGAGTTTTCCGAGAGGCTTCGGTACAAAATAGCTTTAACATATTCAAATAGCCCTCAAGAGTGCCTCCGGTCATCATCAGACCTTTTTCTGTGTCCAGACCCACTATTTCTAAGGGGGTAAACTCTCGTGCTGTCGGTTGTTGTATTTCTGGAGCGTCGGTTTCCTTAGCGATCTGCTTTTGTTTCGGAATCCATTTTTTCAAAATACCATTTAGTTTAACAGTATCAATCGGTTTTGATAAAAAGGCATTAAAACCACTTTTGAGAAACATCTCTTCCATGCCAGAAACTGCATCTGCTGTTAATGCAACGATTGGCAAGGTTTGGTAGTAGTTGCCTTCCCCTCCCAATGCCCTTATCCTCTTGGTTGCCTCGACTCCATCTATTATTGGCATCCGATGGTCCATAAATACTAAGTCGTATACTTTTTGCTGGACAAAATTTACAGCCTCAAGGCCACCTGGGCACAAGTCTACTCGCATTTGGTATGGCTTCATCAAACCTTCTGCCACTCTTAGGTTAATTTCATTATCATCCACTATCAGAATTGTTGCGTCAGGGGCGGTAAAAACTATTGTGGATTCGACGTTGACCTGTCCGGAGAACTGTTCTGGCATTCCATTTAACATATTTGCCACCGACATGCAGTGTAATGGCAAAGAAAGTGCAGAAAGCGATTTTTTTGGCAGATCATCTCCAAAATCTGCAAGGAGGACAACATTTGGACTATCGCCTGATTCCATGAGAAGATCATTCAATTTTTCATATAGGTCGGCGGCAACAAAGACGGTATCCCATTTCTTCTCTTTGTACCTAATGCGAAACTGGCCAGAATTTTTCGCCGCCACACAGTCTATACCGAGATTTTCTAGTGTTTCAACAATTGATTTGGAGTTAGTATCGCGCCATTCATACACCAATACACTTTTCCCCTTGGGAGATTCTACCCTTGCAAGACATTCGGGGGAGGCCACCTTTTGTGGCAACACAACGGTAAAGGTGCTCCCTACGCCATATTTGGAACTAACGCTAATCTCGCCATTCATAGCCTGGACAATTCTTTTTGTAATGGCAAGCCCTAGGCCAGTGCCCTCGACAAATTTGTTTTTTTCGTAATCGCTCTGAACATAGGCATCGAAGATAACTTCCAGGTCTTCCTCTTTTATTCCCTGACCGCTATCTGTGATATCTATTTTTAGCTGGATTTCGTCCACACCCTTCCATTCATATCCAAGGGACAATGATATAAACCCTTTAGATGTATATTTTACAGCGTTGCCTAAAACGTTGAGTAGTACCTGACGGATTCTGACTTCGTCCCCTATCAGGTTTGCGGGTGTTTGGCAATCCAAGTTCACAGCAAAGCTAAGTTTATGGTCTATCGCTTTTATTTTGATAACGCTGACAACATCATGCACCATAGAGCCAAGTTGGTATCGGTTGGGGGTAATGGTCATCCTACCCCTCTCAATCTTTGAAAAATCCAAAATGTCGTTTATTATGGCCAATAAATTGGATGCGGCCTGTCTGACGACCCACATATATTCCATTGCAGAGTCAAAGTTGTCAGAGCGCAGGGCAAGCTCTGTCATACCTATGATTGCATTCATCGGGGTGCGGATTTCATGGCTCATGTTGGAAAGAAAATCAGTTTTTACTCTGCTTGCCTCTTCTGCCTGAAATTTTGCCTCTACTATTTCGGTGATGTCATATAGTATCACCATGATGCCAGCAAATTCGCCTGTTTCCTTATAAAAGGGTTGAACGCTGGCTTTGTAGTGAAAATCCTCAAGTGCCAACTCCAGGCTACTTCCGCCACCTTCGCCCCGGCTAATATCTACTATCAAAGAAACTAGCTCTGAGGTGAAGGCCGGCGGACAGTACCGCTCAAGAATGGCAAATAGTTCGCGCCCCCTCAATAGCGAAACGTCCTCAACATCAACTATTTTGGTTATGGAATCTGTTCCCAGCAGAAATTTTAGGTCTTCATCAAAAATAAAAATTATTCCTGACCATGATTGCAAGAGTAGGCGGAGATACATTTCCTGCCGCTCTTTCTCTTCGCTAATTATCTTTGTTAGACTAGCACTAGTTTCTAAGTTTAATTGATGAATCTCACTGCGCTTTGAAAGTATCCGCAACTCCCTCGCCAGTTTATTTTTCTCTATTTCTGTAGCCTTAAGCTGGGAGAGGAGTTCGTTATATGCTTCTTGGGTTATGACCGTTTGGCCGATACTTTCGTCCATCAACATGCACCGGATTCTAGATAGCGAGCATAATTATTGTAAAATTGTGAAATCTGTTGGTCGGCTGACCATTCTTGATTGAAGTGGGACATATTTCACCTGCCACATACCCCATCATAAATTCAGTGTTGGGGTTGAAAATATCGTGGATTGCCTTGAGTTCGGCGGTCGGATTATTTTCGCCCATTAGCGATGCACGGCGACCGAGGCAAGAAAACACAAGCAAGCCGTTTATATTTCCAGCGGAGGACAAAAGGTCAGCCTGTTTGGAGGCTGTTTGCAACACATCCTCAGGGCTACATATCGTAGCTGATATTGATGCCCCATCTTCAACTGCTCCTGTAAAGATTGCATCCCCTTCCTCGGTAAATCCAAAGTGCCCCCTTACCACCGGAACTCCGTCATAATCCTTTCTCTTAACAAAGTCGACGAATATTGGGGTAAGTAGTAGCCTTGTATTTTTATCTATGTTGCCCTTGAAAAGGTCTGTGTCTGAAAAGAAGTCGAATGCTATTTTGTCATCTATCGTATTAACGCATGTACCGGATGCTTTAGTTACCACTCCTTTTGCTTTGATGTCTTCGCTTTGAGAAAGGGTAGCAAACATGAACCTTGGCTTGATGTCTCCATAAAAAAGAAGGAATGGCAGTGAATCCTTATACGATGCACCATTGTAAATTGTCTCGCTGTTTTCCAGTGAAATTGAGTCATCTCCTGCTAAACCACCAAATATCGGCGTGTCAGGTAAAATCCTCATCCAGTCATCAACAAAGGAGTCCCCTGGCTTAGCAATAAATGGTGGGAAAAGCAGGACAAGCCCTGGAGATGGTAGCTCACTGCATGTTGTAGCTATTTTTTCGTACGCTGTCTTGGAAGGAGCATAAATGTCTTCCCTTACATCCATAGCAAGGCCAGGTTTGAATTGTATGTCGTCTGACGTGATCACAAATATTGTCAATATCTGTTCACCTATTGCTCCATTCACTGACTGAGAGGGTGATGTTATCCCTACCGTCTCGAAGGGGAGGCTTTTACAAATGGTATTCACCAAACCATTGGCGACAAACTCGGTGTGGCACATAACGATGCCAATCGAATAGTCAAGCAAGGGTAGCTTTTTTTCTAATTGAGATTTTATTTCTGCCACTGCTTCTTCATGGTTATCTAGTTCGATTGTATATAAACTAGCGCATTTCAACATAAACAACTCCGTCTCACAAACACACACAGGGAAAAGGGGCTACATACAAACATTCCGCTATCCTAGAATGTCACTAAACTACCAGGATTATCAAGGAATGGTTGTGAAATCTATTTGCTGGCACCCCATCTCTAATCGAAGTAGGGCATATTTCCCCACCGGCATAACCCATCATAAATGGGATATTAGGTGAGATGGAATTTCTGACATTCTGTAATTCTGCAACAGAGTTGGGATGTATCGTCACCATCCGCCTGATAATACATGAAAATAGCATGGCACCAGCCACGTCCTCCAATTTGTTGATCTGTTCGGCATTTTGCTTTGAATTATCGAGAATGTCGGAATCGTTATTGTTCAGCATGGTAAACGTAGAGCCTTCGTCAACGTCCCCACGAAAAATAGCCGCCCCCTCCTCAGTAAAAGTGGTAAGAACGCGGATAACTGGAATTCCGTCATAGTCGCTACGTTGTTTCTGATGTATAGCAAATGGAACAAATAAATAACTTTCAGACAAAATCCCATGCTTGGCCGCCCCGATACCTTCAAAATATTTATATGAACTAATATCATTGATGGTCTGAACAAAAGGCCCACTGGATTTAGTAACTGTACCTTTGAAAGGTAGCGTTTTCTCTAATGGGAGCGACCCAACAATGAAGCGAGGATTAATGTTTCCATAGCAAAGCACATAGGACATAGCATTTTTAGAGCATGTGTCTCTATAGATAGTTTGGCTATCCCTAAAATCCACATTATCATCAACAGCAAGAGTACCGTATACCGGCACATTTGGAGCCACCTTCTCAAAGGCTCTGATATATGCCTCGCCAGCATATTGTATTAACAGTGGCGGGAAAGCCAGAATCAACTTTGGCCCTCCTACCATTCCGGGTGGCACCTTGCCAAAGGCAACTTGTACTGGGTTTTCCACGTCTTCTTCTACCGACTCAGTTATGCCGGCAACAAACTGTACATCATCAGAAGTCATAACAAAAATGGTAAGGATTTGTTCTCCTACCTCGTCATTTACACACTGAGAGGAAGTGGTGACACCAGCCAGATCGAAAGGCAGGTTTTCTCCAATGTGTTGCAAGATGCCAGATAGAATAAACTCTGGGTGGCACATGACTATGCCGACAGTATTTTTTTGCAGGACTATTTTTTCTGCCAACTGGGTTTTGATTTCCTCAAGAGCCAGTTCAGGGCTGTCTAACTCAAAGGTGTACAGGCTGGCACATTTCAGCATTGGTCACCCCTCCAAATAGCAACTATATCACATTATATGGTGAATTAACCTAAAAAACAGTACAGAGCTATGGAGATACAACTCCGTTGGTTTACTTGCAGAAAGCATTGCCTTGGAATATTTGCCGAAAAATTACTTACACTGGCTGATAATACCAGTTCACAGTTTTCAGTTATCAGTTTTCAGATGGAAAGCCTGACCCGGCGCAGGTTTACAGCAGGTATTACTTGCATTAGAGATGTGAAGCGGTACTATACCGTCGGCCAGCCGAAAATGTCTATGGCAAAAATGGAGATTGCCGTGTCGCTTGATGTCTTGGCGGCCACGCCCGTAATTTTAATGACGATGTATTGGGCCTCAAAAGGCACATTAAAAGAATGGCCTGAGTTGCCTACTTCTGACCTTTTTGATTGGTCAATTCTCAGTGTGTAGCCCTCTTCTTCATAGTTTCTGTTTTGTACCGGACTACGTGTCCATGTGAAATCCCGTTCTGCCTTAGTCCATATCTCATATTGATATGAGCTGTCCAACCACTTGAACCAATTTATGTCTATTTGGTCAACGAGGCATATATCGCCCAGGTCAACTTCTATCCACTGCGGATAAGACGTATCGCCTCCGGCATCTGCCCACCTTGTTCCAACCGTGCCATTGGCTCCGGAACCTCGCCCACCGTCAACAACATTTTCGGGGAGGTGAGTCAAGCCAGACTCCACCGAAGATGCCTTAACGGTCTTGCTCATAGAAAGTAATTGGTACTGCTGACCTGTAGTTCCTGATGTCATGTCGGCTTCATGGCGGCTACCTAAACCTGGCAAACCGCTTGCTTGGTTGCTATGGTCAAATAACCCTGTAACCCTTCCCATACCGTTGGTCTCTAGTGTGAAGCTACCAACTTCAAGCGGGCCGGATGACAAGGCACCAACAATGACAGTATATTTGCCTGGCTTGCTTCCCCTGGGAAGTTTGAACGTGAAATCCAGGGATCCATTGGATATTTCACTCTGGGACAAATAGGCAATATCAGAAATACTATCGCCGCCCGGGCCCAGCACTATTATTGAAGCGTCAAGCCCTTTTGCTTTGGCCAGGGAAGATTTCATGGAAACAGCCCCGGTGTAGTCGTTGTGATTGAAGTTAGCTGTGCCATTAACTTTAGTGATTATTGGCAGACCATGCAGTTCAATTCCCGTCCAGGCAAATACAACTGTTTCCCAGCCAGCACCATACCCACGAGGGAGCGTATAATTCATTTCAACAACAGTGGATATACCAGCCTGAAGGCTCCCTGCAGAAATATACTTTAAGCCTACATTGCGGTAATAACCCTCTGCATCATAAACAACGGCCAAAAGCACTAAGTCCTGCTCCGCGTTATTCGCTTTTATGCTAACGGAATCAAGCCTGTTTCTCTTTATGTTAATTTTTTCTACATCAACTAAATTGCCCGTTGTGCGGCCAGGTTTGCCCAAGGGCTGAAGCGCCGCTGTCTCGCCAGGATTAGGGTGAACTATGTTTTCTTCCTCTGGCCCCAGGGTTTGAGGCATTGATTCAGACAATCCACCCACTATACCTGACGGGACAGGGTTTGAGTGTAGCGTTGCGACAACCGCAGGAAATCCTTCCAGTGCCGCGGTAAGTGATATATTTCCAGGAACCATTCCTGACTTTATAAATAGCCTGTTAGTCCCGCATTCAGCATAGAGATATTCACTGTTGTAGCCGTCCTTAAATTCACTCAGGTGTGACTGTCCGCTATTGTAGCCGCCCATAATTGTCGCAGGGCCCCTCAGGCTGAAGTTTATTTTGTCTGAGCTTAGGGGGTAGACGCGCCCTTTAGCATCCACCACTTCAAGGTCATAGTATGCTATATCATTGCCATCAGCAATAAGCCCCTGAGGTCCGGTAACAGGTGTCACCCTCAATCCTGCCGGTTCACCGGCGGTTTCTATTTTTTGCCGGCACAGTTCGTTGCCATTTTCGCCATAGCCAATTGCCTCGATATAACCGTGTTCGGTAATGTCTATACCGGGAAATTCATAAATAAAATTGTCTTTGGCAACCTGGGAGCCTTTGATGTTTCCGTTTACATACAGTTCAACTTTAGCCAGGTGAGAGCCAATAACATAAACCGTTTTGTTTTTATAGTCCCTATAGGCCAAGTTGCCGGTGTAAGCCCATGGCCTAACGCTGGTATCCCTTATTTCATATCTGTACGCATTGGGATATTTGGGGTCATCCGGCTTTGGATAATTCCAGTGGCCTACAAGGTATAACGCCGGCACATTGCTCTGTTTTACCTGAAACGAATAGAAACTAGGTTTTTTAATCCGTACAGGGTCAACCCGCCCGCTCATTCTGGCGTTTTCAAGAGTAGGCATGCGACCGTGCTGGGCAGAATCAGACCAGCAAAGAGCGGCCCCGCCGGAGTAATAGTGTAGCCCCTGGCCCGCGGGAGCCGTAACGCGGTTGTCATATAGCTTGTTATAGTTGTGAAAATAGCTACTGGAACCACTGACCTCCAGATTATGTCCTCTGATGCTGGCTATGAGGAAATCTTCAGTAGTCAGATTCCAGCCATCAATTTTTTGGGCGTGGTTGACGCTTTCCGGAATCCCACTATAGTTTGAGCGGTAATCGTAATCCGGCGGCGAATATCTGTCCCATACTCGCCTTGGGGCTTCTTCGCGGTTGTATTCGCCATCTATTGTCGGTGCACCCTGGGCGGGTAGCCAGGCGTGTTGCCACATAAGCGCGGTTGCATTGTAGTCAACGTGTTCCGAATGATCTTGCCCGGTTGCCTGACTGATGGCCGTATCGCCTTGTGTGCGGTTGCCCATGGCACGGCCTCCATGCGGATCAAGCAAGCCTTTTAGGGGCATCATATCCAGTAGGTGCTGTAAGCTGATTTGCTGGTTGCCAATCTCCCAAAAAAGTACCGATGGGCTGTTGCGGTAATAGAGCATTACGTTGCGCAA
>WRHW01000015.1 GCA_009783055.1 Holophagaceae bacterium | reverse complement strand
ATGACTGCACCTGCACGCCCTCCACCTATGGCTCCTTCCAGTATCTGCGTTACGCCTAACCTTGAAAGAATGTGTGCTACTAAGAATGGTGCCCCTATAGACACGATATTTTCAATCACTGGCATGGGTTCCACTATCGCCTCTGTATCTGCATCAGTTCCATAGAATTCATAATAGCTGTCATTGGGAACGAGCCTTTTACCTCCGACATCTAATCGACCTATCAACCTCCGTAGATTAGTCGGCTGGCCTTTGGCGTTGCGGTATGTCTCCAGAACTTTGTAGACATACTTGTATTTCCCGCTCCTGCGGATAATAATCCCCGACTCGGGCAGTGGAACTGTTATCTTTGAACTTAACAAAGCAACCTCCATGTATGTGTCTATTATAGCATATACGTAAATACACTTGTCAACCCCCCATCAAAAACAAAATTTACCGCATCAGCCTGACAACACTATCGCTATACCACTGCCAATGCCTCCATGCTACCTGTATGTGCAAAAAGGAAGCGGAGGTTTAGGTTGCATAACGAAAGGTGACGCTAGGAAAGAACCTGATAGCGTGCCTCCAAGTCTGCCCAATTTATAGTGGTGGGCGTGGGGGCCTCGGACATCCAAGCAGGGCGAAGGATTCCGAGAGTTCATGGCCGTTTGTTGTTCATAGGCAGACTTGGCTCGCCGTTAAGTGAACAACAAAAACGTAAATAGCTATAGTTTCCCATCTATTCCATTTTAAATTTTCCGATCTGTGTTTGGAGATCAGAGGCAAGGTGCGCGAGGTCGTGGGCTGTGCGAGATATTTCTGTAGTAGTGGCGGCCATTTCTGTGGTAGCCGAAGCAACTGCTGTAGCTTCAGAAGCACTACGTTCTACCTGCTTGGCAACGTCAGCTCCTGCGGATGCCTGTTCTGCTGACGATGCCACCGATTTTCTCGTTCTGGTTGCAAACTGGTCAAGACTACTCCTGATCTTGTGCAGTAGTTCCACTGTGGCGGCTACGGTTTCGGCTCCACGATGAACTGAGTTGCGGGCTTCTATGTTATGTTGGGCAATTTCTTTGGCCGAGGTGGCACTGCGTTCGGCTAGCTTTCTGACTTCTTCTGCCACCACCGCAAATCCTTTGCCCTGCTCGCCCGCCTTAGCCGCTTCAATGGCCGCGTTTAGGGATAGGAGGTTGGTCTGGTTTGCTATCTCCTGGATAACACCAATTGCCTGGGCGATTCGACCCGTAGTTTGGGTGATATCTTCCATGGCTACCTTGGTAGCCTCACCGGCTTCGTTGCCCTGATGTGTGGCATTAATGGCATCTTCTAGCTGGGAAAGGGTCTCGCTTGAACCTTTGCTAACTTCATCTATGGATGCGGAAAGTTCTGTCATGGCCGTAGCAATCCTTTCAGCACCATGCCTTTGGGTGTCCGTACTAGCGGCTATTTCGTTTGTGGTTGCCGACATTTGTTCGGCGGCGGCAGACAATTGGGTGGAACCACTCGCTACGCCGTGGATGTCGGTGGATACGTTCCGTATCAACGACCTTATTTCTTCGACCATGAAGCCGATGGCATTGCGAATCCCCCCCAACTCGTCGTTGTAGACTCCTTTTGAACGGACTGTCAGGTCATGGTCTGCCATACGTTGGATGTCTGTGGCAATAATTTGTAGCCTGGATATTAGGTTGCTGGATATGGATACTGCGAAAAATATTGATATAATAATCGCTAATACAATGCTTGTGACTACCATGATGACTGATCCACGGGCGATGGAGTCTTTTCGAGCTTCGGTATCTACGCTGGCTTGATGGACTGCTTCGAGAACTATTTCGGTAAATTCGTTGACTCGGTTTCCAACGGCAACCATCTGGGGATTGCGGAGACTTGTCATGGCGTCTGACTGTCTGCCTGATATTATACGCTCGATCTCTGGGTCGCATTGCCTTATAAACGTGTTGATGACTTCACTGTATTCCTTTACAAGAGCCTCTTTTTCCTTGGAGTTGTTGTGCGATGCCCTGGCTATACCTATCAAACTCTCCTCCAAAGAGGCAATTTGTTGCTTTTGTTTGTCATAGTTAGCTTTGAGGGACTGGAGGCGGACCGGGTCTAACTCTATTACACCACTTCGGAGTATGAGCCTCAGCTCGGCAATACCCCGTGCAATGCTCCCTGTCACTTCAGCGGCATGAACACACTCCTCATAAATGCTTGTGCCTGCATTATTGATGGCCCTGATTGAACTTAGGCCCTCAAAGCCGACAAAAAACATTAAGAATATTGGAATCGAAAAACTGATCAGTAGCTTGGATTTGATCTTAAAGTTGTGGAACCATTTCATCTGAAGACTCCATAAAAAGTTTATTGTTGTTGTAGTGTTAAATAAATTCTAACGAAAATGTCATTCGTGCACAACATTTTTTTTGTTTAAAAGACGTTCAATTGTTAATTTTACAAAAAGTACTTTATCAATGCAACATTCTATACAAAGAATTACATTTTATTTTCACATCAACTGTACCTATAATGTTCTAATAGTCACTAAGTTTGTATATATGCGTCGATAAACATTTGCTCATCGCGAATAGCCATGTGTTTGCAAAATTAGATGCAAGTATCTGATAAATAACAAGTTGCTACAAATATTAATTTAACAATTTGTATAAAATGTTGCATACAACCATTTTCAATGTTTTTTTGCACTCGTTAGAATTAACCGATATACTAACTATCTAACAAGTAACGGTTTAAGATTAGGGCAACACCCAATTTTGAGACATAGGGCACAATACCATTGATTTGGCGTAGTTGCCGGTTGTTTTCTAGCTCACAGATTCAATAGTACGGAGATTTCAATGCCCGTAGCAGAGCCCATCAAAAACAAAAGTCAATTGACCAAAATGGCAAAATTCTGGCTCAAACATGGAAATGTCAGAAACTATACCATGATAATACTTGGAGTTTACAGCGCATTGCGCATGGTGGATTTACTCAGGCTCAAGTGGAAAGATGTTTATGACTTCGACCTACAAGAGTTTAGGCGGCACATTGTGCTTACAGAAAAAAAGACTGGCAAGCAAACCATCATTGCCATTAACTGCAAGGCGATAGTGGCATTGAAAATGTGCTTTCAGGAAAAGCGAGGGGAATTTATTTTCGGAAATAACAGAAAAGAACCAAAGGCATTGAGCCGAGTTCAGGCATGGAGGATTATCAAAATTGCCGCTAAAGGAGTTAAACTGGACGGACAAATTAGTTGCCATTCTCTTCGCAAGACATTTGGTTACTTTGCATGGAAGGCAGGTGTACTGCCTGTGATGTTGATGGATATTTTCAACCACTCTTCCTTTGAAATTACTAAGAGGTATCTTGGTATTACCCAGGAGGATAGGGACAAGGTTTACTTGGGGATGGTGCTTTGCTGATTGTTTTTATGTGGAAACCAGACTATCATGGATTGGCGACCTACTCTTGGTAAGCAAGAACTTGTCATCCTCTAATTTCAAGTTTGATTAACAAGGAACAGAATATATATGACGTGGATGTAGATCCCAATGCTTTCTCTTCTATACAGTGCAATCAGACCACTGCTGTTCACTCTTTCGCCAGAACTTGCTCATGATTTTACATTTGCTACCGGCAGAGTAGCGCAGTGGGTGCCATGTGTGAGTAGCTTGCTTAGGGCATTTTATGGTCAACCACATATTTCGCTGGAGCGAAGTGTAGCTGGATTGGTTTTTTCAACACCCCTTGGCCTAGCGGCAGGTTTGGATAAGGGGGCACAATTACTGCCAATTTGGAAGGCACTAGGCTTTGGATTTGTAGAAATCGGTACTGTGACCCCAAGGCCACAGCCCGGAAATCCTAGACCGAGGTTATTTAGGCTGGTAGACGAAGAATTGGTGTTAAACAGGATGGGCTTTAATAGCGAGGGAGCCGAAGTTGTATCACGCCGACTAAAACGTAGGCCCAAGAACCTAGTTGTTGGAGGTAACATCGGCAAGAACAAGGCTACACCGGAAGAGATGGCTTTAGACGACTATCGCCTAGCTTATAGACTGATAGCACCTGAAGTTGATTACATTGCTCTAAACGTTTCCAGCCCAAATACGCCTGGTCTGCGCAGATTGCAAGCCCCTGAATTGCTTATGCCCCTGCTACAGGGTATGTTGCTGACTCGCAAAGAGATGGGTTTGGAAAACCAGCCCGTTTTTCTGAAACTTGCACCCGACATAGGGCCAGAGGAGTTAGATTCCATCGTGGATACTGCATTGGCAAGTGGAATTTCCGGCCTGATTGCCACAAACACAACACTTGACAGGGGAATAATCCAGAGCGAGGTAAATAGAGGCAAAGTAAGTGGTTGGGGGGATGGAGGACTGTCCGGTAAGGCTTTGAAACAAAAGGCTCAATGTGTGCAGAAGAGGATACTTGAAAGACTACATGGAAGGTTGCCACTCATAGCCTGTGGCGGTGTCAGTTCTTCCAATGATGTCGCAGAATCACTTGGGATGGGTGCCAGTCTTGTTCAATTATTTACTGCGCTGATTTATAAAGGCCCTGGACTGGTCGGTAAGGTCAATGATGGGTTGACAGGCAGGGGCTAGGTTTGAAGTGAAAAAATACAAACCCTCCACTGCTGATTATCGCCTACTAGTGGCGTGGTATAGAATAAGGCATGTTATGGGTACTGCCCCTCCTTTATTTGGACTACGGAAATGCGCTTAAACTTTTTACCTACTCTTTTCCTATTGATTGCATACTCCTTATGCGTTGCAGATGATAGGCCAATTATTAGCGATACCAGAAGGGCGAGGGTGGAAGCTCAGTTTAAGTATCAACGTGCCATAGCAGAACATCGCAGTTCAGAACTGTTTGGAGTGATGAACGATACTTTAACGCAAGCAGAAAAAGATGCTCTGACCTATCTGTATGCCTACATGCCATTGCAGGACATGGCTGATTACGACGGTGAATTCTTTTTGAGGGCTGTAAAGGCCACGCTTAAAGCCAGATCGGAAATGCCTTGGGGCGAGACAATCACGGACGATGTGTTTTTAGCCTTTGTATTGCCAATAAGGGTAAATAACGAAAACTTAGACGAGGCACGCCCTGAGTTGTTTGCGACTCTCAAAGATCGAGTTAAGGGTCTAAGCATGGAAAAGGCAATTCTGGAAGTCAATCATTGGTGCCATGAAAAAGTGACATACAGGGGTACAGACGGGCGTACATCTGGCCCTCTATCAACCATCCGCACAAGCTGGGGCAGATGCGGCGAAGAAACTGTTTTAGTTGTAGCGGCACTGAGAGCGGTTGGTATTCCTGCCAGACAGCTATATACACCTCGATGGGCACACGTGGATGACAACCACGCGTGGGTAGAGGCGTGGGTCGATGGAAATTGGCACTTTTTGGGGGCTTGTGAACCAGAGCCAATGTTGGATATGGCTTGGTTTCATGAGCCTGCAAGAAGGGCGATGATGGTTCATACAAAAGCCTATGGTGGTTTTCAGAATGATTCTTTCAAGGTAAAGAGTGATCGATACCATGACGAATTGCAGGTTCTATCAACGTATGCACCGGCGAGCGAACGGAGAGTGAGTGTTGTAGATGTAGCAAACAGGCCAGTTTCTGGTGCTTTGGTTGAATTTGGCTTATATAATTATGCAGAGTTTTTTCCCCTGTCATCTCCTCTAACAGATTCAAAGGGACAGGCTCTGCTACCTACTGGCAAGGGGGATTTAAGAATATGGGCATCAAAAGATAATCTGACCGGAAGTGCTATCTTAAATGCCGATGTCGACGAAATTGTTATTAAAATTGCCCCTTTCAATACAGAAGAGCGAATTGAGTTTTTGGATATTAATCCCCCGATAGAACCGATGCCAGTCATATATGAAGTATCAAAGGAGGCGCGGGAGGCCAATCGGATTCGTTTGGCAAGGGAAGACAGAATCAGGGAAGCCTATATGGCCACATTTGCCAACGAGGCCAGTTGTAGGGCACTTGCCTCAGAGTTAGAATTGAACTCGGCAGAGCTTTGGGATGTTTTATATAGTAGCCAAGGCAACCATGCACAAATCAGAAAGTTTTTACAGACTGTTCCAGCAGAGCAACTCCACTGGGCGATGGCGATGTTGGGAGTCATTTCAGAAAAGGACCTCCGAGATACACCCGCTTCAGTATTGCTGGATCATCTTGAACTTGCTTTTGAAGGGTTTCATGGTTTGGTAGACGCTGATGAAATGTCGCATGGGGAAATGGAACGCTTTATTCCATATATTCTGTCCCCACGAATCCATAACGAGCTACTAACCCCGTGGCGCTCTGGCTTGCGGGGAATATTTGGTGACACTCAAATGGATGCTTTCAAGCGCAATCCTCAATTGGTTGTGGATTGGGTGAGGGAGAATATCAAAATAGATGATGTCGCCAATTGGTTGCACGTACCAATGCGTCCTTTGGGAGTTGCAAAACTCAAAGTTGCCGACCAGCTTGGGCGGGACATTTTGTTTGTCGCACTTTGCAGAACAGCGGGCATACCTGCTCGTTTGGAGATTGGTACACTTGCTCCGCAGTTTTTTCAATCGAACTGGAAAACAGTAAATTGGAGTGGCCAGCCATCCGCCGCGGTGCAAACTGCCACCATCAAAATCACTGGGCATTTGGAGACAAAGCCAGTCTATTTTTCGCACTTTGCCCTTGCTCGTTATAGTGGTGGTCGCTACCAAACTTTGGACTATGAAGGAATGCCTTGGGAATTTTTTGAAGCTGGTCTAGCACTCGAACCTGGCTCTTATTGCCTTACAACAGGAAATCGCCAAGACGATGGTTCTGTCCTGATTCGGATGGCATACTTTGGCCTTAAAGCAAATGAAAGCCGTGTTGTGCCAATGGTTATGCGCCCATCTAAGCCTGCACCTGCGCCACTTGGGGTAATTGAAACCAATGTCTCTCTTCCCTCTATAGCAAAGGCTAGGTTTGGTTCTAGGTGGGTAGAGGGGCGGCCACAAAATCTTGCCAGTCTTTCTAATGATAAGGGGCTGATTCTTGCTTGGATAGGCAACGGAGATGAGCCAACTCGCCATGCACTACTTGACTTAGAGCAATTGAGGGAACCTATTGAAAAATGGGGAGGCGGCTTGGTTTTGGTTGTTCAGGAATTGCCTAATGGTGATGTCACTTATCTGGATAAAATTGGCAACATGGCAACCCAAACCCAATTGCTATTAGATAATAATGCACAAATTCTAAAGCAAATATTGGAAAAAACAGCTCGCCAGCCATCAGATCAACTTCCGGTAATTATGGGTGTTTCAAGGGATGGAAATGTTATCTACTACAGCGAAGGCTACAAGATTGGGGTAGGGGAGCAAGTGCTAAAGGCCATTAGGAGGATGGAGAAGTAGTTTCTAGCTTTCAGTTATCAGATGAAAAGCATGGTTTGGCGCGTCTTTACAACAGGTATTATTTGCATTGGAAAGGTGAAATGGTATTTGTAGCTAGTGCTCAGTGATTGACGTTCCGAAGGCATATCCACTCATTTTCATCTACACTGGCCATTGCTGAAAGGTCATTTGGTTCTGCATTTGAGTCATCGACCCATTCCCGAAGGCGGGTGCCGCCATTGATCACGTCTATCGCAAGTCTTTCATTTTCATATTCGTAAGGGAAGTTGCGCCACAGCTCATAGTCAGGGTATAACTGTCTTATCGCCTTGAAAACAAGTGCCATGAATCTCCAAGGTTTGAAGGCGTTTGGCTTATAGGAGGGTATGTCTGTATGAATGTGTATTCCGTTGCATAAGGAGCCACTGTGCTTATGAAATGTCGGTTCGAAGTAGCAGGGTCTCAATTTGCATCCTTGTAGCCATTGGGGGGCAAGTTCAGCCATGTGCTTTAGAATTTTAGTTGAATCCAAGTCTGGTGCTCCGAATAATTCCATTGGGCGGGTAGTCCCTCTGCCTTCGCTTAATGTGGTACCTTCCAGCATTACTGTTCCTGGGTAGCACCTTGCCATCCAAAGATTTGGTGCATTGGGGCTAGGGTTTACCCATGCTCGCTCAAGCATTGGCCATCCAAAGCCAGGGCTTCCGTTAGGTTCCCAGCCTTCCATCTCAATGACCGTCAAATTGACGTCGAGCTTGAAAGATTGAACAAACCAACGAGCAAGTTCGCCCACCGTTAGGCCATGCCTCATTGGCAATCTAGCAGACCCGACAAAACTCTCCCATCCCGGTTCCAGTAAAAAACCTTCGACATTTCTACCGATGGGGTTAGGGCGATCTAATATCCATATTTCTTTTTTGTGGGTTGCGACAGATTCTAGGAGGTATAGTAGGGTGGTAATAAATGTATAGACGCGACAGCCAATATCCTGTAGATCTACCAAAATAATGTCGAAGTGTTCCATCATGGAAGGTATAGGTCTACGCACTTGGCCATATAGACTGAAGATGGGGATTTTGTAGATAGGGTCTAGATAATCCTGAGACTCAACCATGTTGTCCTGTTTTTCGCCTTTCAATCCATGCTGTGGACCAAATGCTACAGTCAGGTTTATTTCTGGCAGGGTAGCCAGAGCATCTAGGGAGTGAATCATTTCCTGAGTGACAGATGCGGGATGTCCTAACAGGGCTATTCGCTTGCCAGATAAGGGCTTTCGCAAGCCTGGTTCCATAATTAAGCGGTCGATACCGAACTGCATTGGAGTGTGCCTGTAAAATTTCGCAGAATTTTTTCTGCTGAATGATGAAAGTGTAACCGTTTTTAGAATAAACTTCACTATTACCATTTCTAGGAGGCCAGATGTTGACCATTGAAACGATAATCACCCAGATTAGAAACAAGTCGGCCTTGTCTAATCTCCTTTTGGCTTTCGTAATTTCTTTTGGGCTGACGAATTGCACAAGGCAATCCCCCCCACCAAATGAGCCCACTGTTGTTAGTGGTAGTGCTGAGAGTGGTTTCATCAAGTTGAAGTATCACGGTGGCAACATTGCTGAATTCGATGTAGTAGTTACAGAAAATGGCATAGACCGTAAGCCAATGCGGGGAGAGATAGAATTTAACAATACTTTTTTTTCTGAGGATATGGTTGAGCAGAGTATTTCTTTTGCGTTATCGAATAATGACAGCAATAAAAAACTAGGCATACGTGGAAAGGTTTTTGGGAGTACCGAATCATTTCCTGCTGAAACGATGGGACAGGCGCAGACCAATTTTTCTGTTGTGCGAAATAGCGTTGGGCTAAGCAGAAATTTGCGAAATAATGCGATATATGACCGAAAGTGGGACTGGGAAATTGAATCGACAACTCACGACTGCACTACTATTACCCCTATTGCAGAATCAGCAAAAGGGAATACTTTTTTGTGGTCGAGTACGGGGAATAAAATTGAGCTAACCTTTAGGCCACATTTCTATCAAAAGCATAAAAACTTGAAATATTTTGAACCTTGGAAGCAACCCATCCGAAAAGATTCTATTAGTGGTTGGTGTTCTTGGTGGGCTTATAGGCGAGAATTTTCACAAAAGGACTTAGATGAAATCTTAACTGTGTTTTCGGAAAAAAAGCTGGCAGATTTTGGTTACAAGTGGATCCAAATTGATGATACTTTTCAGGGCGGGAGTGGAACCCCAGAGAGTTGGACAGTTTGGAACGACAAATTTCCTGATGGAATGAAGGGATATGCAGACCGTGTTCGAGAGGCTGGTTTTGAGCCGGCCATCTGGATAGGTGCGTTTTTTAGAGATAGTGAAACACTTGAAAAACATCCTGAGTGGTTTGTCAAAAATCCTAACGGGGAGTTAATTAGAGGGCCTTGGCTATTCTACGGAATTGATGCCACCGTGCCGGAAGCCGCCAAAAATCTTGTATATCCAACCTATAAAGGATTCAAGGATGCTGGATTTACATATGTAAAAATTGATACGCTACGCCATTTGCTATATGACGGCATCAACGTGTCTGGTGGACATGGCTCGGATAGGGGTTTTACAGCGGATGATGTTTTCCGATCCTATCTGGATACAGCAAGACTTGGGCTGGGTAAGGATGTATTTTTATTAGCTTGCTGGGGAGTTTTACCTGAGGCAATCGGCTTTGCTGATGGTTGTCGCCTAGGGGGTGACGGGTTTGGCCCAGCTACAATGCAACAGTACAATTCTTGGAATGGTATCGTCTGGCGCAACGATCCAGACCACTGCGATATTCTCCCTAAAGAGCGCGGTGCTGGCGTTGGCAATGTGGTGCAAACCACCAAAACAGATGCCCATCTAACCGATACAGTGTTACGGCCTACGTTAGCTTCCATTTCTGGATCGATGCTCATGTTGAGTGATCGCCCAGAAGTATATAGAGATGACGCAAATCTTGAGGGGATTAAACGAGCGGCACCGGTATTGTTTACAGTTCCAGGTCAGTTATACGACTTCGATTCAAGAAAGTCAGACCTTGTTATTAAGCTAAACAGGGCAGACGTAGTGCAGGGTGGGCCTCCGTCTCCAATTGATGCGGATCAGGAAGGCGACGTTTGCCCTTGGTGGTTGCTGGAAATTAACAAGCCCTTTGAGAATTGGAATGTGCTTGGAAGGATGAACTGGACAAATGCCGAATTTGCAAATGAAACAGTTAAGTTTGCTGACCTTGGGTTAAACCCCGATAGTGATTACTTGGTATATGAATTTTGGACAAAACAGTTTTTGGGCGTTTGTCAGAATGAGTTTATAGCTCCAAAACTTGGAATAAAAGGAACCCAGCTATTTGCTATAAGAGAAAAGGATAGTCATCCTCAGATAGTCTCTACAAGTAGGCACATCAGTCAGGGTGGCCACGACTTGACAAATGTTAAGTGGGACGAAAGAAATAATACTATAAAGGCTACAAGCAGTGTTGTTGTTGGCGATCCCTATGAAATAACAATTTTTGTGCCAGAGGGTTACAATTTTGAAAGCTCCAGTCCTTCCGGTGGCATTGTTGACGGCCAACTGGTTAAATTGACGCTGAATCCAAATCAGACTGGCAGTTTGGGGTGGGAGATAAAATTTACCAAATAACTACTCCTAATCGTGGTTGCCTTTTCGTATTCTGTCCATTTCCCTTTTTGCTTCTCTTGCTTTGAGGGCTTCGCGCTTATCTCCCCTAGATTTGCCTTCGGCGAGGGCTATTTTGATTTTTATTTTGCCCCTCGCGTTAATGTATATTGCCAGAGGTATTATGGTTAGTCCTTTTCGGTCTACTTTCGCTACAATTTTTTTTATTTCTTCTCGATGTAGCAGTAATTTCCGTGGTCTCAGAGGGTCATGGTTTGCATAAGTGCCAAAGTCGTAAGGGCTAATATTTGCCTGCTTTAGCCATAATTCGCCTGAGATTGAATCCACGAAGGCATCCTGTAGGTTTCCCTTTCCATTTCGTAGGCTCTTGACCTCTGTACCAAGCAAGGCTACACCTGCCTCCCACGTGTCTATGACGTGGTAGTCATGGAAAGCCTTTCTGTTGCGTACTAGATCATTAGCCATTGTGATATTTTATGACAATTTGCTAGAAGAGGGCTAGTGGCAACATGTTGGCCAACTAGATTTGAATTTGCAGAATATTAAGTAATAAGGGATGTTATTTCAAAACTATGTGGTTTGCAAGAGGCTCATAGAAAAATGAAAAGGCAAATTTTCAATTCCTTTGGTATGCTTTTAGATTGGAGATTATTTCCTTGGAGTAGTCATGCTTCGTGATTTCAGAAATGTATTTAAAAGTAGGAAGGAACTGACGGGCGGCTTGATGATAGTTCTGTCCTTTGGGCTTTTGGCATATTTGGGTACTGCCTTCCAGACAACACATCCTGACTCACCAGAAGTGGTGGTTGCACGTGTTTATGGTCGGGATATCAGGCGACGCGAATTGAGTGAAACTATGGAGCGCATGATACAGCAATTCGGGAGGCAGGAAAATATGGATGCAATTTTGCCATATATCCAGCAACAAGCATTCGGTCAGCTAGTAAATCTGCGCCTCACTGAAGAATTGGCGCAAAGACATGGCGTAATTGTGACTGATATCGAGTTGAGAGATGCCATTGCCTCAGAATTGAGGTCGTATCCATTTATGTTGGATAAGAACGGCCAACTTTTACCCGCGGCGGAAATTCGGGCTTTGCTTGCCCAGGCTTTTAGAATCACGCTAAAGACATTTGAGGATAATACTCGTAGTCGCCTGATAATGAACAAGCTATATGAGCAGGCCGCCACAGTAGTGCCTGTTGATGAAGAATGGATTACCGAAGAATACAGGGCGCGTAACGAAAAAGTGTCTCTGGAATATATTGCCCTGACACCAGATGATTCGACTGTGGAAGATCCGGGAGATACTAGGCTGGAAGAATATCTAAAATTATCAGGAGACCGTTTTCAGGTAGGTGCAAGGCGAGTGCTACAGATGGTTTCAGTTGATCAAGGTTTGTTTGGTAACTCGCTTGCACCAAATGAGGAAGTACTAAAAAGTGCTTTTGAATCAAAGAAAAATAGCTATTTAGAGCTTCATGCAAGCCACATCCTGATTCAGGGGACTACCCCTGAAGAACTCAAGATAGCCGAAGAAAAACTCTTAAAGATTCGGGCAAGGATTATGGCAGGTGCTGATTTTGCCAGAGTTGCAGAGAATGAGAGCGAGGACCCAAGCGCAAAAGCAAACAGGGGTGACCTTGGCTGGTTCCGCGATGGAGTTATGGATAAGGGCTTTTGGGATGGTGCTGTCGAATTGAAGAAAGGTGAAGTCAGCAAACCGGTTCAGAGCCAGTTTGGTCTTCACTTAATAAAAATGATAGATCGCAAAGACAAGACTTTTGAGGAAGCCAAGTCTGAGTTGATGGCTGAGATTCTAAACGAACGCTTTTCTGCCAAGGCAAAGGAAAAACTCGAACAACTAAGGAAAAGGGTAGGGGAGAGAGGTGACTTAAGTGCCGCCGCAGTTGCTCTGGGGCTCCAAGTTTCAACTTCGGAACCATTTGCAAGCGACAGTTCAGAAGTAACCGGACTAGAAAACCTTCCATATTTGGTTTCTGAGGCTTTCTCCATGAAAGTGGGTCAAGTCTCCCAAATAATATCAGCTCCTAATAGCTTTGTTGTCTACCGCGTCCAGCGCGAGTTGCCCATCGCCGTTCCTCCCCTTAAAGAAATTAGAGCAAAGGTTTTGGACGCTTTCCGAATGGAAGAATCAAGACGTGAATTACTTGCAAAGTTTGCACAGGCGGGAGAAAAAATTCAAACCTTAGGGCAGACAGAAAAAAAGAGCGAATATACATTTACAGAAATTACTGAATTGGCAGATAACTCCCTGGCGCGCCATACGATATTGGGAACCCCTGTGGGTAGTGTCACCAAGCCCGTTTGGACAAATGATGGCAAGCTCTGGGGCGCAATAATCCGCGAGCGTATACCGGCAGAACCGCTTGCATCTGAAAAGCGCATGGAACTAGTCAAGGAAATACAGAGTAAGGAATCATCAAAATTGCTATATGCCGAGCTAGATGACTTAAGAATCAAGGGAGCATCCCGCCGAGGGTTCAGTAGCCTTTGGGGACGTTTTAATGGTATTTACGTAAATGAAAATGCTCTGAAGAGGCCGAGCAGGGGTGACTTCTACTAATATCTTACATGGTGTGGTTTTCACTCTATTTTTTCGTAACTTCTTTGTGGCGTATGCCCACTTGTTCGCTGAGCTTTCCAGTCAATTTTGTATCTAGGGGAGTTAATTCATCTAGAATTTTTGCGGCCTTTTTGGGTTGCATGGCGACAAGTAGCCCTACAGCGACATCAAAATCAACGCCAGCCAACTCCTGAAGAGCTTTGCTTGCATTGGCAGGGTCCATGGCTTCATAGGTCCTGACCAGTTGCACAGTGACATCATCGATAATCAGCTTTCGGCTTCGTTCAAGTTCAATAGTCTTTTCAAGCTCTTTTAGACGTTCTAGCTCTTTGGATTTTTCAACTTCAAATTTAGCGTATTCATCCTTAATTTTGCTTCTTTCTTCACTTATTTTTGCTTTTTCATCAGTTATAGCTTTTTCTCTGGCCAGAACTTGTTCTTTTTCTTGATTTAGTGTCGCTTGCAGTGTGGTCAATCGTTGCTGAAGCTGAGCCAATTCAGTTTCTTTTAGGGTGACGTTACGTTCTCTTTCTTGGAGTTTTTGAGCCATTTCGCCAATCTTTACGCCATCAGACTGGGCTTTATTATCCTGTGCAGAAAGCCAAATAACGCCAGCCGACAAAACTATTGGAACTGCAATCCAAACAATGTTGCGTCTTAACATGTCAACCTCCAAAATCAAGATGCCGCCGAGGACTTAAACTGATATCTCATAACTGCAATTTCATCGGCTTGTTGTTGTTCTTCCTTGATAACTACATAGTCGTACTGTTCTTGACGGCGTTCTTGCAACCGAAGTAACGTCAGATGAGCGCGATGCGCTATTGTGAGTGCTAGTCTAGCTTCATCAACCAGTATTTGAACACGGTCGATTTCTATGTTTGTTTCATTCATTTTTCGCTCTACAGAAACTAAAAACCTTTCGATGGAACGCCAAAGTTCCATGTTGACCGATTGACCCTTACCAGCTTTTCTTTGCTGAAATGCCGCGTTTTTTGCTGTAGAAAGTGAAAATAATTTTTCTTTGAGTATCTGCATCTCCTGCATGCGGCTACCTAGGAGACGCTGAGCATCCTTTTTCTTTGCCTCTCTAATTTTTAGTAGCGAGGCCAAACGAAATTTGAACCGTTTTGCCATGTTACATCGCCTCTGATAAATACTTACTTAAGTCTAGGTCAAAGATTTTCCCCATGTCCAGAAGAGTCTGCTGATAGCCGGATTCTTCTGCGACAGCTTGGCGCAAAAAGGCCAGTATTTTGGGGTTAAATTGAATCGCCTGATCTATTTCTGCACTAGAGCCTTTTGTATATGCACCGATCTGTATCAAATCTTCGGCATCGTTATATATCGCCATCAGGTCACGTATCTTAGCGCAAAGCTGTTTTTGCTCTGATATGGCCAATGTCGAAAAAAGTCTCGAAATACTTGCTAAGACATCTATGGCAGGGTAGTGATTCCTACCTGCAAGTTTTCTAGACAGAACAATATGACCATCTAGAATACCCCTAACTGTATCGGCTATGGGCTCGTTCATGTCATCGCCTTCTACAAGTACAGTGTATATGCCTGTAATTGAACCGATATTTTCAAAATTTCCAGCTCGTTCCATCAGTCTTGGTAATAAGGCAAACACTGACGGAGTATATCCGCGACTAGAAGGTGGTTCGCCTGCTGAAAGCCCAACTTCTCTCTGAGCCATTGCGAAGCGCGTTACAGAATCCATCATCATCAGCACATCTTTTCCTTGGCGCATAAAGAATTCAGCCACAGCCGTACCTGCCAGAGCACAGCGGATGCGGAGTAGGGGGGTCTGGTCAGAAGTTGCCACGACTACCACACTGCGGCGGAGACCTTCTTCGCCTAGGTCATTTTCGATAAACTCCTTTAATTCACGTCCGCGCTCACCAACCAAAACGATGACATTTACATCGGCAGTTGTGTTTCGTGCAACCATACCTAACAGCGTTGATTTACCAACGCCCGAACCTGCAAAAATCCCAATTCGCTGTCCTTTCCCAAGTGTCAACAATCCGTCAATAACTCTCACTCCTGTTGAGAGTACCTCTCTAATACGCTGTCGTTTCATTGGGTTTGGTGGGTTATTGTTTACCGGAACCCTAGCTGTAGCCTTAAGTGGGGGGCCGCCATCCAGAGGATTGCCAAGGGGGTCTATTATCCTCCCAAGCATTGATTCGGATGCAGAAAGGAGGGGCATGCTTCCTGTGCCTTCCACGCACATGCCAGGTCTTACTCCATCGGTGTTTTCAACAGGCATGAGGAGTACATTTTTGCCATTGAAGCCTACCACTTCAGAAGAGATCAGCCGATTACCTTCCCCATGAATAAGCATTTCTTCACCAATAGCCCCATCAGGCCCTACAGACTCTACCAATAGGCCGACTAGCTTAGAAACGCGCCCCATCCGAGTTGCCAATGGCAAATTAGGCACACATTCTAATAGAGGAAGGAGGCGCATCAGAGTTGCCCCTCCTCCATGAGACGCGTAACGATTGTAAGCAAACGTTCTCGCCTCTTGTCAAAAGTAGCGTCTAGAACTGTATCTGCAGTCTCGAGTTTGATGCTACCTCTACTTAGGTTATTGTCGGCAACAAGGCGTAAGCCAGGATAGCTAGTTGCAAAGCTGTCTTGAACCTGCTCGACATCTCTGGGGTGCATATATAGTACCGCGGCAGGTTCTCCAGGTGAGGCAGATTCTGGCAAGGGGAATGGATGCGCCGAAATAATAGAAGCCAGCAAAAGGGAGGCAGAATTATCAGCAGTTTCTATGTGCTGTGCGGCCAAATATTCTGCCATGACAGTCACCAAAGCCACCACTTCATCCTCTGAAGCGTTTTTTAACAGGGTTACTGAGTCGGACAATTCCCCTAGGCTACTCTCTAATCTTTTCAGATGAATCTTATACTGGCTCTCTTCAGAAATCCGCCCTTCTTTTTCTCCGGTTGCATAGCCAGCCTCATAAGCGCGCTGAGTAGTTTCTACGGCATCAATTTCAGCCTGACTATATTTTTCGGCTACTTCAGCTAATTTTTCGGCTACCAATTTTTCCGTCTGAGCTAGTCTTTCTGCAATCAAATGTTCGGCATGAGCTAATTTTTCTGCGATCACTTGATTGGCAGTTTTTAGTCTCTCTTCAACCTCTTCAGGGGTTTCAGAATAAGGCTCACCTAGTGGGTCTTCACCGTCGCTGTCCGGCAATATTTCCTCAATGGTGGGCAAAACAATTGCGGTTTGATATGGGTATGACTGGATGCGATTGACATCTATATCTTTGGCTGGAATATATCTAGCATCAAGAGACATAGTCGTCGCCGCCTCCTCCTCCGATTGTAATCACACCCTCTTCTTCTAACTGTCTGACTATTTCAACGATTTCATGTTGGGCTTTTTCTACATCCCGTAATTTGATTGGCCCCATAAATTCCATTTCTTCCCTCATCATCTCAACAGCGCGGGATGACATATTTCTAAAGAATTGGCTACGCAACTCCTCACTAGTTCCCTTGAGTGCTATTACCAGCACTTTCTTGTCAGCGCGTTTCAATATTTCAGCAATTCCGATGTCATCAATCAGCAAGATATCATCGAATACAAACATCAAATCTCTGATATTTCCTGCCAACTGTGGGTTATCAGCTTCAATTTTTTCCAGCACTGTTCGGCCAGTATTGCGATCCATCCGGTTAAATAGTTCGGCCACTGCCCGGACACCGCCATAAGCCTCTGTAGAGAAGGAACCTAGTGCCTCTAATTTTTGTTCTAGGATGAGTGAAATACGTCTTACAACCTCTGGGCTAATTTCTTGTAGATTGGCCATTCGCATACATACTTCAGCCCTTAAATCCTCTGGAAGGCTAACTATTAGCTCCCCAGCCTGTGTTGCGTTCAAGTGTGCAAGTATCAGAGCTATAGTTTGCGGGTGTTCGCTTTGGATGAACTTTGAAAGCTGTTGAGGGTTTGCACGTTCAAGAGAAGTGAATCCAGCACTGGACTCAAGTGCTTTAGTAAGACGGTCAATGATTTTTCTTGCGGCCTCTGGCCCAACGGATTTGATCAGGAGTTTTTTGGCAAACTCAATACCACCCTGTGTTATGTAGCTCTTTGCCAAGGTCATCGTATGGAATTCTTCCATCACGTCGTCGGCAACTTCCGGTAATACATGCTTTGTTAGGGCAATTTCCTTGGAGATGGATTGAATCTCATCTTCTTCCAAATACTTGAATATGGCAGATGCCGCCTCATCCCCTAAAGAGACCATGAGCACTGCCGCTTTTTGTGTGCCTGAGAACTTAGACATTATTTAGCCTCGTCATCTACCAACCATGAGCGCACTAAGGAAGCGGCATTTTCAGGGTCGGCTGTAATAATTTCGGAAACGCGTTGCTTAATTACTTCACGACGTTGGGCTTCTGGAGCCTGAGAAGCACTTTCGGCATTCAGCTCATTTTCGATTTCTGCCTTGAGTTCTTCTAGGGTCTTGGGGGGTACGATAACCTTAGGCTCGGGTGGCATGGCGGCTTCCTCTTCTTCTACATGTAGCATGGTTGCTTCTTCAGTCTGAATGACTTTCTTGCGAGTCGCCAGTTTGTAAATAAACCAAACGAGTGCCGAAAGGAATAACAGTACGAATGGAGCTAGGAATTTGCCCAAGTTTATCCAATATAGCCTCCTCGCGGCGGCTTCTTCGATTGGGCTTACAGTGGGTGCAAAGTTGACACTCTCTACGCTAATGAAATCGCCACGGTTTACATCGATGCCAGCGGCGGCGGCTACCTGATTGCGATACTTTAGCATCTCCTCCTCTGTCCATTCAACATACTGTAGTTCAAAATCACTTTTGCCGGGTGTTTTTTCCACGTAGCTTGCTTTGTAATCCAGTAATACTGCTAAAGATACTCTCTTAGTGCTACCAGGTGATTTTTCTATGGCTCTATTGGTTTCTGACAACTCATAGTTTATAGTAGAGTGCGATCTATCCTCTGAGATAATAATGTTTCGGTTGTCCAGACCTGGATTGGCTGGTGCAATATTGGTGGGCGTGCCTGGCACACCCAGAGGTTCCTCTCGCCTAACAATCTTTGCCTGAGCCTGATCCACAGCCCTTTCAATCTGACTCTGAGGATCTACAGTCTTTTCTTTGATTTGAATCTTATCAAAATCAAGTTCGATACTTGCCTGTGCCCTAACTTTCCCTTTTCCTACAACAGGTTCTAAAAGCTCAATGACTTTTTTTGTCAGCAATTCTTCCTGGTCACGTTGCATGTTTTTTTGTGTTTCAGTGATCTGTTCGTTTATTGTGGAGGCCAACTCCTTTTTCGATAAAAAACGACCATGTTGATCCATCAAGACCACGCCATCAGGCTTAAGGCCATCAACTGCACCGGCAACAAAGTGGAGGATGCCCTGAATAGTATCTTCAGGTGGTAAGGCCTTCCTTTTTAATTCTAAAAAGACTGATGCCTTGGCATCTTCCTTTTCAGAGGAGTAAATACTGTCATTTGCCGGAGTTATCTGCACTCTGGCATTGAGAATATAAGAAGGTAGGCCATCTCTCAAGTTCTTGCCAATAGCTCTTTCCATTGCACGCCAGTATGTGGTCTTTTGACTAAAATCAGTCATGGTCAGGCCGGGGGTTTCGAGTTTTTCCCAACCAACTCTCTCACCTGTGAGATTACCCTCTCCCATTATTTGAATGGTAAGCGCGGCTACCCGTTTTTGCCGAACATAAATACTTTGCTTGTCCCTGCCAATCTCGTATTTTTCATTCTGCTTTTCTAGAGTTTCCACAATAGTGCTGGCATCAGAAGGATTTAGGTTTGTGACCAAAAGCCCCATTGGTTCTTGGCTTGCCCAGACAAGAAGTCCTGCTAATGAAAGCACCAAAATTGCAGATATAGAAATTACCATACTCTTCTGTATGGTAGTCAGGCCCTGGAATGCCCTTATGGTCTGCTGGATGATGTTAGTTTCTTCGTCGGCCATTTTTTCCTCATAATAGCCGACCTGTTTTGACTAAGACCCCTACATCTGCATTCGCATTACTTCACGGTAGGCATCTATTAGTTTGGAACGGACAGCCATCATAGTATTGAAACTGACATCAGCTTTTTGAACAGCCAAAATAGCCGTGTGCATGTCAGTCCCTTGACCTGTCATCAAATTTCGTGCCTCTTGCACTGCTACCTGCTCGTCTTGGTTCACTTCGTTCAATGCCCTCTCAAGTAAATCTCTGAATCCTGTGCTATTTGAGCCTTGTGTGATACTTGGAACTTCGCCTTGGCCACCTAGTGGCTTTATCTGGTTGAGTGTGTTGAGATTGAGTAGGGGATCCATAGTATTAGCTCGGTCTTAAATATCTATCGGTTAAGGATATGGCAATCTTGAATAATGTGCCAGCGAATATTAGTCATTTTTTCGTCTAAGATGTCCTCAGGATATCTAGGGCGGCCTGCCCCATTTGTCGGACTGCTCGAACCACGTTTACATTTGCATCAAAAGACCGAGCCGCTTCAGTAAGGTTTACAACTTCCTCGATAGGGTTGACGTTTGGGTAAACCACAATTCCATCTTCGTTGGCATCAGGGTGTCCCGGTTCGTACTTATAAATAAATGGGTCATGTGAATCATGGATTTGAGGGTAATTTACGCCGAATAGAGGCATTCCATCAACTGTTTCTCCCATCGGCATAACCTGAAAAACAGCATCTTTTTTGACGAATGGTCCGCCTGCAGGTGTCCGGGTGGTTTCGCTATTAGCTACATTTGCAGAAATTAACTGGACCCTAAGTCGCTGGGCAGACATTCCTGTCGCGGCTATGTCAAGTATCTTGTTGAATGACATTACTTAGCCCCTTCTCGAATAGCAGTTAAAACCCTCTTAATGGCAGATTGTGTAAAAGCAGTGGCCTGCATGTAAGAGCTGGATGTTTTCATCAGTTTTAGGTTTTCACTGTCAAGGTTGACATCATTAAAGTCATTGCGCTCGTATGCACTGATCGCCTGATTTATGTTAAACGGGGGCACACTCTCTCTTGTTGGACACAAGTGCAACGGGTGTGTGCGTACCATTGGACAATTCTCTCCCCTAGGAAAATGGGAGGGATGGGTACGCATAATAGGCAATTGTTGCTCAGAATCATTATCCTCCAGCATTGCTTGGAGGGTTTCATGGAAGGGAATGTCTTTTGCCTTGTAAAAGGGCGTATCAATGTTCGCCAAATTTGATGTCACTAGCCCTAATCGACGTGAGGCCACTGTCATGGCCTTGTCCATGGTTGTGACCATGTCGTTATTGGAAAGTAAGTCAAACATAACTAGCCTGTGCAAAAATCACCCAGTGAAGGGTATGTTCCAAGTTCTATATGCACGGTACGTGCCGAATTTGGTCGACATTTTTGATTGATAGATAATTAATGACAAAAGTAGTTGAGCCTTTTGCCAAACCACCGGTTTTGCACCTACCTAAGTAAAAAGATGGCCATTTTCAAAACTTAGAAAATTCCCTGTATTGAAAATGACTCGCTAATTTTTGGAAGTATTTGGCAATTTATTCTGCTATACTGCTGAGGAGCCATTTTTGAGGTGAAACAAATGAAGATGACCCGCAAGAATCTAAATGATGTATTGATCTTATATCCTGAAGGGAAGATCACACTGGGTGATGGCGACCAGGAGTTAGGAGAGGCTGTTCGCACCGAATTAGAAAAAGGTGCCAGGAAGATTCTTATTGATTTCACAAAAGTTAGTTATTTAGATTCTTCGGGTATTGGCGAATTGGTTGGTTGCTTTACATCTATCAAAAATAAAAACGGAGAATTGCGAATCTGTGGAATGAACGCGAAAATCTTTGGCCTAATGAAGATGACAAGCCTTCACTCTGTTTTTGAGGTCAGAGACACAGAAGCAGAGGCTCTATCTGATTTTTGATACGATAATACCTTTTGAGTTAGGCCAGGGTTTCCTCTTTGGCCTGATTGTTATTTGTTAAGCACCAGAAATGTTTCAAGGTTTTTTTCGAACCTGGCTGCATGTAGCAATGTGTATTGTTGCGGGGTCTGGGTTTGCCCAGGATATTTCTGACTCTAACGTGCCTCTTCCAAAACCACCGGTTTTGCAAGAGACCACATATGCACTACAGGGTTTTGTAAGCACCTCTATAGTTAAGGACATATTATTTGCCCAGGTTGAGGGATTGACTGAAGACGACAGGATACTGGCACGTCTTGCCTTCGGATTTAGAGATGGCGTAGACCAGTTAATAGATTCAGAGCGTCTGTCGATGGGATTAAAAGCTATAGATGCTACAGATAGATTTAGGATAGTTGATGGCAGTATAGTAGGGCATGAGGGCAAAAACGTACTATTCCTGACAATAGTCCCTTGGCCAAAATTGAAGTCAATTAATATTGTAGTACCAGCTGAGCTAAAAAAGAGAGTGCAACCTTGGCTACAAGACATAAGAAAAGGCACGAGGATAGGCAATTATGCAATAGATGCTTGGGAAAGAAGAGCCGAATCTTGGCTTGATGCTTGGGGTTATCCGAATTCCAGAGCTGAGATTGTCAGAACAAAAAACGGCGAAAGTATTGAAGTGAGGATTACAGTTAGACAGACTAATTTGATTAATAAATTAGAAATCTCTTCAGATAGCAACTTCGGTCTGTTAGACCCAAAATCGATCCAAAATGAACTCGACAAATTGCTGAAAAGCCTCGTGGAAAAACAAAAAAATTGGCCAAGCGAGGTACAGCGTAATATCGTTAATAGGCTGAACAGACGATTTGCAAAAAAGGGGCATTTTTATGCCAAGGCAATATTTTCAAGAGAAAATAGCGAAAAACTCAGTATCGAAATTAATGCGGGGCCAGTTGTGCGGCTGGGGGTTACTGGCACTAAAATGAGAAAAGGACAGCTAAAAAAAATATTAAACTTGCCGAGTGTTGATAGATTTGGAGAAGACTTGCTCGAGGAGGCAAGACGCAGACTGGCTGGCAAATACCACGATGAAGGTCGCCCTTTCACAAAGGTCATGCGTAGTGAAACAGACTTAAATTCAATTAATGGAATAGTACAAAAACATCTTGTTTATAACTTCAAAGAAGCAGACCTTCTTAGAGTATCAAAGACAGTGTTAACTGAAAAAGATGGCCATAAACCAACCAAATTATTAGCAGAAGCCAAAAATGAAATTGATAATTATTTCTCCGGAAGTCACAAAGCAACTACAGAATTTGCTTCTCTCAGCAAAACATTGGCAGAAAATCATTACATAATTAAAGGATATCCAGACAAACAAATATTTACAGAGTGGGGAGAAGTAAACAAAGGGAGAACGGAACTAAATATTTCAGCTATCGAGGGCGAGTACCAAGAACTGAAAGAAATAAATATTGTAATAGACGTCTCTGAGCACAGAGATGAAATCCTAAAAGAGGTGTTGAAATTTTTTGACGAGAAAATTTCTAAAAACGCGGGTGTCTCACAATTTGATTTTCAGCCAACTCAAAAAAACTGGATAATAGGACCTATCCAATGGAGCCAGGAAGATAATGTCACCTACTTAAAAATGCTTACCCCAAATCCATTTGTCCCCATTCACATCGCAGAACTAGTTTCAGTAATACGGCAGGCTTTGGCATCTGAAGGAGCGGTGTCTCCAAGGGTTGATGCCAAACCAGTGGACATGGAAAATAGCGGCAAAAAAGTGATAATAACTGTGCCTGAACAACAATTTGAACAGTTGCGGAGGATAGTGATCCAAGGTGCAGAAAACACTCGAGCAGAATTTATTCGAGGTATTATGCGCCCCCCAGACAGTCAAACCACTGACCAAGAGCGAATGTGGTTTGGTAGACCTCTTGTTCTTTCCCGAATTACTGCTACCAGGGCTGAATTAGGTAGCTTTGGCATCTTTCGAAGTGTAGATGTAGTGACACTAAGAGAAGCTCTGGATGGCTCAGATCCCAGTCGCTGGCAACCAGGCGACATGATGTTCAGGCTGTCTGAAAGGCCAGTGTGGAACTTTAGTAATTCATTTAGCTACGACAGATCCGTTGGCTACCAATTTGGTCTTGGAGCACAAAAGATAAATATGTTGGGGAAAGCCCGAACAATGGATTTCAACATCAGGGCGGGTGACGGCACCATCAACAGCTCAACCCTGAGACGGATTTTTTCTACAGGTGATCCAAGCCGTTCTTTAGATACATACAGCATGGGATATACTGACCCTTGGCTTCCAACGGGAATAGTTGGAAAAAGACTAGGAAACAGAGCACTATGGAGGGGCGAAGTCGCCTTTATCAAAGAACGTCAAAACGTCTACCTAATCTTTCACCGAAGATATACAACGAGTCTGGAATGGCATTTGAGAGATAAAAAAAATGATCACCGAACATTCAGGTTTGGATACAGATTTGAAAATGTTGGAGTTAATGGGCCGGATGCCAGCGAGATGCAGGATCAAGTAAGGTCGCCTAATCGTTCAATATTATCAATCCCATTTATTCAATTCGTTAGAGACACCAGAGATAACCCATTCGATCCAAGGCGGGGTAGCATAGCTGTCATTCAATTTGATGTTGCTCTACAAACTCTTGGCACGAGTGCAAATAGCAGTTTTATTAAAGCAGACCTAAGATACGCTTGGAACTATCCAATTGGGCTAGGTGCCAAGTACGGTGTATTAAGTTTGGCTACCAGGCTGGGGGCCGCCCGTCCGACAGCGAGTTCATCGCTAGAGATGCCACTTTCAGAACGTTTTTTTGGAGGGGGGCCAAATTCTCATCGTGGAATTGAACCGGATCAACTAGGACCCTTCAGTGCAATTTTTGAAAGAGAAAAGACCTTTCCCTACAACCCAATAACCGATGATGAGGGTAGCCAAAGATATCGCATGGCTCCTATTGGAGGACAGGGTATTGCCATAGTTAATCTGGACTACAGATTTCCTTTACCGGTAATTGGTGAGTGGATATGGGGAGAATTGTTTGTTGATTCGGGCGAGGTATACAACAGAATTAGAGAAGTATCTCAATCCAGTTCATTTCTTTCACCATTCCCACACTGGAGAACCTCAGCAGGCACTGGTTTGATTCTCCGATTAGGTGGATTTCCGATAAAAATGGAATACGCTTGGGATGTCAGGCAAGTGCTTGGCAAAACTGATGGAGATATATATACCAATTATACAAAGAGGACTAGATTAACAAACTTCCTTGTTTCGGCTGGGATACAGTTCTAGGGCACAAGACAATAGTTGTTTATGGGTATCTCCGTATCATCGATGTTTCTGAAGCAGAGTCCTCTCTAGCTAACTTTGTCCACCTACCTCCTGCGACCCCAAGAGGCGAATACTTAAGCGTAACGCCAAAATTTACATCCTTAAATTTATCTCCAAGGCCAACATAAACGCCAGGGCTCCAAGCACTCCTGCCAAATATTACTCCAGGGTGGACATTCAGCCTAACTGCAAGATTATCTGTCCCATTAAACACTAAGGAAGCAAGTAAGCTGTCATTTCTGTCCCAAAAAATACCCCCCGAAAGCCTTATTTCTTCAGGCTTGGCCTGTAGCATAGCTCCGCCCAAGCCCCAAGAAATACTATCAGTTGAGCTTGCTTTGTGTGAAAATCCAAACAGGTTTGTCATTCCAAAAAACACAAACGGCCTAATGCCCTCAGTTCTAAACAAGTTGGGGCGAACTATAAAATTTTCTCCGACATTTACAATCCTTCCCTTACGCCCACTTTCCCGCTCCCAATCAAAGGCATACATAGGCTGGTAGCCCCATGATTGAAGCCGAAGTGTATCTGCGGCAAAGCGCGCAAAAGGGTCCCAAGCGTAGAGAAGGATGCCTGCTGGCCTAAACAAATACACATCAGCGATTTCGTCATCATGCCAGGTGGATTTTTTTTCTACAACCTCCTGAAACAGTTCTGCGGCAGAAATAATTAAAAAAGAAGTCAGTCTAGGCATAGGGAAATTATGGCTTTCAAACCACTCAGCGTTTTTTCGCCAAGTCATGCCACCGCCTAATAAATGAAGCGTATAGTTTGGAATCCAGTCCTTTTCGGTAAAGCGGTACGGGAAAATCTGACGGTTGATAAACCGAGACCAGCCGCCCTCCATTTCGATTGCCGCTCTGGGGTGCCCCAAATTCCATCTAACTTCTCTCCAACGCGAAGCTAAATCCTCGTCATCAAAGCTCTTCGGCACCTGTAGTGTGTCCAGAGTGTAATTGAGAAACGAATAGAGCGGGTTAAACTGGGATTCAGATCCATAGGTTTGACCCTTATAAAAAAATGGCTGTGTTTGGGCACCTAGGGAGGCACTCAACAGGGAACAAATAACTATTAGTGGGAGTTTACTCATTGGTAATAAAGATGTGAGTGGATAGCAAAACGAACCAGATTATCGAAAATATATGCGCAACGGGGCGAGGTGCAAAAACACAGAATTTAATTATATTCCAATTGAGCTGGTTTCAAAACCTTCATTGAATTTTAATGTTTCGAGGCAATTGATCCAAGCAGAACCGGGCACTCCATGGCTTTTGGAAATTGCTACAACTGGTATAGAATATTCAGAATCAAGGAGGTACTCACATGTCATTTTCAATTAAGTATTCCAGTATGGCTATTGCAATTTTGCTGGCTGGCATTCCTTGTTTTTCGCAGAGCAAAAGGGCGGTTGCAATTGAAGACCTCTACCGTTTGAAAGGCCTATCGGGGTTATCCCTAAGCCCTGATGGCACAAAAATGCTCCTCCAAGTATCGACTCAGGACCTCAAGGCATCAAAACGGAGTGTGAATATCTGGTTGGTAAACACAGTCAATGGTGAATGTAGGCAGATAACCCATTCGGACAGATCCAATTTTTCGCCATTTTGGTCGAGCGATGGAAAAACAATGTACTTTAGTTCTAACCGAGAAGCAGGGTTACAACTGTGGTCTATAGACCTAAGTGGTGGGGAAGCAAAACGACTTACATCTTTTGCACCAGGAATTGGATCGCCCGTGCTTCTGCCCTCTGGCAACCAAGCTATATTTACAGCTTCGGTTTTCCCAGAGGCTGGAGCGGACGGTGCTAAAAACTCAGAATATCTTAATAAATTATCTAGCGGTCCGGTGCAGGCTCACTTGGCAGACGGGCTACTAGAGCGACATTGGGATTCATGGCGTGATTTTCAATATACCCACATGTTCCGCGTCACCTTTGGTGGAGGCGTAGAAGCACTCACATCCGGAAAGATGGACTACCCCGCCTATGGGCAAACTTTTAGCGTCAGTCCTGATGGTAAGGAAATATGTGTCGTCACCAACGCAGATTCCGTAACTGCTACATCGACAAATCAGGATCTCTTTTTGGTTAATGTAGACGGCGACCGCAAACCACGCCAGATTACCAGCAACAAAGCCTTTGATGGCGATCCAATCTATAGCCCTGATGGGAAGTGGATAGCGTACAGGCTTCAAAAGCGCCCAGGAGCAGAGAGCGATAGGTTTAGGCTTGCGGTTATTAATCGACAAACGATGGTGGAAAAAATCCTGACAGAGTCGATAGATAACTGGGTGGAAAATCCAAAGTGGGCATCTGATTCCAAGTCAATATTTTTTACCGTGCATGAAAAAGGACGCACACCACTGTGCAATGTAGATGTAGCCAGCGGGAGAATATCACGGATAATTGAAGGGAAGACAATCAGAGAATATCAAGTCAGTCCCGACCAAACGACAATCTACTACACATCCACTACCGTTGGTGAGCCAGTTGAACTCTATTCGTTCAGCACAACATCAAAGGCAATCAAGCAGGTGACAAGTTTTAATTCTGCACTGACAAATGAAGTTGACTTTAGGCCAGCAGAAGAAATATGGGTAAGGGGTGCCGCAGGCAAGGACATACATGTATTTATAGTCAAACCCCACGGATTTGATTCCAGCAAAAAATATCCATTGATAATGAATGTTCACGGCGGCCCCCAAATGCAGTGGACAGATAGCTTTAGGGGCGACTGGCAGGTTTATCCAGGTGCAGGTTATGTAGTAGCTTTTCCAAATCCGCATGGATCAACTGGATATGGCCAGGCGTTTACAGACGCTATTAGCGGTGATTGGAATGGAAAAGTAATGACAGATATTATTAGCGTGGCAAACCATTTGTCCAAATTGTCGTATGTTGATGAAGAGCGAATGGGAGCAATGGGCTGGAGTTGGGGCGGCTATGCGATGATGTGGCTAGAAGGCCAGAAAACTCCCTTCAAAGCACTTGCGGCGATGATGGGCGTTTACGATCTGAGGTCAATGCACGGAACGACAGAAGAACTTTGGTTTCCACAAGAAGATATTCCTGGTACACCATGGAATAATCCAAAAGTTTACGAGGAAAGAAGCCCATCAAGTAATGTCAAAAACTACAAAACTCCATGCCTGGTTATCACAGGTGAGCGCGACTACCGCGTGCCATATACCCAGAGTCTCCAGTTTTTTACCGACCTTCAGTTGATGAATGTACCTAGTCGCCTGATTCTGTTCAAAAATGATGGTCATTGGCCAGATGATCTTAAATCAATGCCAGTTTACTACAACTCGCATCTGGAGTGGTTTCATCAGTGGCTAGGAGGCGGAAAGGCTCCATGGAAAACTGAGGACATGATAAAAAACCAAGCCTATTGATGTAGCTTAAAAGCAATTACCATCTTGATTAGCTTTATTCCAGAAGGCCAACAATGCTGACGGACGGAAATATTCTGCTTCGACCATACAGTCTGGGCGACAGAGAGGCCTTGGTAGAACTGGCCAATAATTTTAATGTCAGCAAATATCTCCAAAACCGCTTTCCATATCCCTATACTCTTGATTCGGCAGACAGTTGGATAGCAATGGTCGGGATGGATTTAGAGCCACACAATTTTGCCATTGAGTGGCAAGGCAAATTCATTGGAGGCATCGGTTTGAACCCACTTGCAGACATCCACTACCAAACAGCAGAAATTGGATATTGGCTGGGGGAACCTTTTTGGGGAAAGGGATTGGCTACCATTGCTACTGGTATTTTTATTTGCCATGTATTTTCGAACCTAAAATTTTTGCGCCTACAGGCGATGACGATAGAGGAAAACAAACCTTCGGCTAGGATATTAGAAAAAAATGGCTTTATTTTGGAGGGCAAGCTCAACAAGCACGTTACCAAATATGGGCGCGTATATAACGCCTTACTGTACGCAAAAACAAGGGATAATGGCATGTAGGTTGTTGTCACGTTTCGTAGCAACTCTCGCTGACTAATGGCATAAATACTGCTATTCTAATTGCATGACTATTCTATTTCGTTTCCTTATCGCCTCATCAATATTTCTGCAGGCTAATACCCTCGTAGCGCAGAAAAATCCCAACATAAAGGTTGGTCTCAGCCTCACTGCAATTGAGCATGTTATAAGTCTAGAAGGCGGGGGGGCAGTCTGTAACAAGGCTGGAAAGACGCTTATCCAACTTCGCAGTGGTGAACGACTTAGAATATGGCTGGATACAAGGGGAAACATTACTTCCACAGATGAATATCGCATCCAGATAGGCCCACCGCTAATTAAGCAGGAGGCAGACGGACTGGTTCAGAAAATCAAAAGGCTGGGGGAATCACCAGAGTGTTTACGGTGGCCAGATGGAGATACATGGCGTGTGTTATTGGGTTCATTCCCTACAGTAGAGGATGCAGACGTATTATTGCAAAAGCTCATAGATGCTGGCTTTTACGAGCTGTGGGTTACATCCGAAAAAAAAGCACTAAACGCAAAAAATAGCAGAGGCGGGCTGTATGGAATCACAGAAAAATATGAGCGAATAGCCCTACCATCTGATGGAGTGATGCTAAAGCCCAATCAGGGAATATCAACAATAGAGGGCAAGGGAGGCTACAGAGGCAGGATAGATATATATCCCAATGCACAAAATCGCTTGAGCCTAATAAATACTCTGGATATGGAATCCTATCTACGGGGCGTGGTGCCTAAAGAAATGGGGGCTTGGGCTTTTCCTTCTATTGAAGCTCTCAAAGCCCAGGCAGTAGCGGCAAGGACTTATGCCTATGCAAATCTAGGAAAACGCTCAAAGGACGGCTTTGACTTGCTGGATACGCCATTAGATCAGGTATATGGTGGCAAGGATGGCGAACAGAGCCTCACCGACCGCGCAGTGGAAGAAACTAGGGGACTTATTGCCACGCTGAATGGGAGACCAATCCAAGCACTCTTTATGGCCACAGGAGGCGGTGCAACAGTTGACAATACATACGTCTTTGGGGGGGCTTTCTCATATCTAAAAGGCGTATCAAATTATCCTGACAAGCCCAAAACACTATCCTATAAAGGCATTTCGGCTCCTGCAGACGACCAGTCATGGCTATCTTGGGAAATCGCCCGAATGCTGGCAGAAGGACTACTAACAGCAAACAGCTTGGAACCAGGCAGGATGTCAGCCAGCTACAAGGCCGAAGACTTTCGGCAATTTTTGACATTCCTTACAAAAAGATTTAAGCTACCTGCCCCCAACTCCCCGCCTACAGATGGTATTCAGATATATATTTGGATGGCAAAGATTCTTCAGTTCGACAGAGTAATAAGTGGTATTGAGCGGCCACTAGATGCAACCTACTTTCTTCAAAACGCAACAGTGCCGGCGCAAGATCAAATCTTGGCAGGCTTTTTAACAAGGCGGGGTATTATCACCCCCATGCAGTGGAGAGCTGTCAAAGTATCTACCTTAGATGCCTTGCAAGCATTGGGCAGAATGTGGCATGAGCTAGAGCCATTCGACCCCCAGGAAGGCACGTTGTTATTGGATGGCCAGGTGAGGCCACAGAGGATGGGGCCAACTCCGTTAAAGTTGGGAACGCCATTACTAATACTGGAGGAATATCCAGGTGGGTTTTTACGCATGGTAAGCCAAGTAGATGTGCAGGTTGGAGACAGAGTGAAATGGATTAACCAAGATGGAGGCTCTCGGCTTTTTGTGAGGCGACTAGACCCTGATGGTGCGAGCTACGACCGCTACAACGTAACTGCCCATTGGAAGGTAGAAATGACCGAAGCCGAAGTGCTAGCTTCGTTGCGCTCAAGAACAGCCGTGCGAAGCCTGCGAACCATCGAGCTAAAGCACAATGAAAATGGGAGAGTGGTAGAAATGATAGTCAGGGATCGGGATAACAAGTCTCATCGGTTTACAGGTATGAGGATTAGGGGTGCGCTAAATCTGAGGGACAACGTATTCAGGTATATAACCACGGGCGAGGCTCCAAATCGCAAGTTTATTTTTTATGGACGAGGTTGGGGGCATGGGGTAGGCATGGATCAGACCGGGGCCTACGGCATGGCACTGGAGGGCTATACCTTTGATCAAATCCTAAAGCATTACTACAAAGGTATATCAATACAAGCAATTCAAAATTGAGTTCACCAGCAAACCTTTTTTTTCCTTTTGCCAAAACTATAGCTTTGCCCATCTATCGCCTATCCAACACACTCATTTTTCCTGACCCTCGGGAATCAGATACAAATGGTCTACTTGCCATCGGCGGAGACCTGTGCATTGAGCGACTGTTGCTTGCATATTCCCAAGGACTCTTTCCTTGGTTTGGCCATAGCGACCCTATCATGTGGTGGTCACCAATAGAAAGGGCTTTATTATTGCCGGGGGAGGTGCATTTTTCAAAGAGAACCTTGCGAGCGATAAATCGAATTCCCTTTCAAGTAACTATGGATACAGAATTTGAGCAAATAATGTTTCAGTGTTCAGAAGTCCCTCGAAAAGGCCAGAGTGGAACTTGGATAACAAAGAGCATGATCAGTGCTTATAAAGACCTTCATCGGGCAGGTTATGCACATTCTGTGGAAGTATGGCTTGATAAAGAGCTTGTAGGCGGCCTCTACGGGGTTTCGCTTGGCGCGGCATTTTTTGGCGAGAGCATGTTTAGCTTGGTGGACTATGCTTCCAGAGCCGCGCTAAATGCACTTTGTAGTCAAGTTTGGAAATGGGGTTTTCACTTTATAGATGGACAATTCCCAAACGAAAACCTAGACGCACTTGGCGCAGTCACAGTGCCACGCGATACATTTTTAGACAAGCTGGCTATTGCCCTGAAATTGCCGACGGTTCGGGGAAAATGGGATTTTAGGTGATAGAAATAACCTCAGCCAAAAATCAAAACACTGGAATGTAACACTCCAACAGGTCATCATAGAGCTATGTCTCACAAATTCACCATACTAGGTCGGGGGAGGGCAGGGCGAGCCTTGGCAGATGCCCTTGGGGGTATTGTCCAGCTAGAATCCCATGAGGCAGAGCCCGAAGGCTTGGTATTGCTGGCCATTCCGGATAGGGCAATAAAAAAATACGCAAAAAAATTTGCTGGCCGGTGCGCTCATCTAAGTGGTTCCCTGCATATTGATGACATTCCATCGTTGCATCCACTGACCAGTTTTGATGGGGTGGCTAATGACTGGCATGGCATCTCCCTGGCAGTCACTGGGGAGCCACCAAAACCGATACTTACTGCTTTTATTTCGCTGGGCTTTGTTCCCTTTGAGCTATTACCCAACCTAAAGCCCCTCTACCATGCATGCGCTGTAATGGCTTCAGGCCATGTGGCGACACTATGGATGGCGGCGGAGGAAATTCTTGCATCAAACGGTATAATACTTCAAGGCAAGGGCATCATGGGTTTGGCAGAATCAACACTCAACGCTTTTAAGCAGAATGGCAAAAACGGAATAACAGGCCCCTTTGTCAGGGGAGACCAAGAGACCATCCAGCGCGACATAGCCGCCTTGCCAGAAAAATGGAGGAGTTTGTTTGAAGGGTTGGGGGGAATGGCCACAACAAATAAAAAAGGCTCCGATGAAGGAGCCTAAAAGACCGTTAAGGTAAGGGTGCCCGTATGAGGGGCAGAGCCTACAGACGCAAAAAATTGAGCCCTTACTGTGACACACAAAAAGCGCCTGCCCAAGTACAATAGAAGTACTATATCATTGAAATAAGTTGGAGTGCAAGATGGAAAATGAAAAACATTATCCTGGAGAGGTAGCCTATAGGGTTGGCCTTGACTTAGGAAGTGCCTCTATTGGCTGGAGTGTTGTTCAATTTGCCTGGGATGGCGAAGATTGGCAACCAAACGGAATCGAAGGGCTTGGGGTTCGCATTTTTACTGCTGGGACCGAAGGCAATGTCGAAAAAGGGCAGGACGAAAGCCGGGCAGTGGCAAGAAGGATGGCAAGGGGGGCAAGGCGCACCCTCGCACGGCGCGCTGGCAGAATGCACGACTTATTTCTTGCCTTGGTAAAGTCCGGACTACTTCCGATGCCTGTCGACCTCAACAAAGGTGCATTGGCTCCAATAATTGACCAAACAATCAAAGATTTAGACAGAGAATTGGTTCAGCAGGGTGGCGATTCGGCGTTGCTTCCATATTATTTGCGCACAAAGGCACTTGATCATCAATTATCACCACACGAATTGGGGCGTGCTCTCTATCACCTAGGCCAGAGAAGGGGCTTCAAAAGTAACAAGAGGGCAGACGCAAAAACAGCCAGCGACGAGCGTGGAAAAGTAAAGGATGGCATCAAACAGGAACAACTGGCCATGGAAGGGGCAAATGTCCGGACTAGGGGCGAGCTGTTGAGCCGTGAAAACCCAGAAACAAAGCGCATCCGGGGCAGGTATCACGCAAGGGACATGGTAGAGCATGAATTTAATGCAATATGGACTGCCCAAAAGGCATACCATCAAGACCTATTGACTGAAGAGTTAAGGGAAGTAATACATGAATGTATTTTTTACCAGCGTCCATTAAAACCCGTAGACCATCTGGTTGGCTATTGTAGCCTTGAACCTGGCCGGTGGATACAGGTAAAGCGAAACAAGCGGCGGGATGGCAGAATGCTGGACACACCTAGAACCGTGTCAATTTTTAAGGCTCCGCGTCGCCTTGCATTGGCAGACCCGTTGGCGCAACGCATTCGGCTACTCCAGAGATTAAATGACCTAAAGATCGACCATGCAGATGGTAAAACTAGTAGCTTGAATAGCGAACAGAGAACCCTCCTTTTGGAAAACTTACAAAACGGAGATATATCTTTTAAGGAAATTCGCAAATTGCTGGGCTTAGCAAAGCAGGAAAAGCTAAACCTCGAAAATGTTTCAAAAAATATGATTGGTGACAGGACAGCAGAAAAAATGAGGGCTGTTCTGGGCACTAGATGGGATTCATTTACTGATATAGAAAAAACCAAATTGGTATACCTAGTGCTAAAGGCCATAAATATCAGCGAGTTAGTGACAACGCTAGAAACCCAATGGAATATGAAACCGGAAATAGCAACGAGTGTAGCAGATGTCGACCTAGAAGACGGTTACTTAAATTTCAGCCGCACCGCCTGCGAAAAATTAAGACCGGGGCTTGAAGCAGGGATGAGCCTTAACACAATACGAGAAGAAATTTACGGGGCTTCAAAACCCAAAGATGCAATAGATGAGCTACCAATAGTTGCTGAGGCCTTTCCCGACCTAAAAAATCCAGTTGTCAGTCGCGTTTTGACAGAGTTACGAAAAGTTGTAAAAGCAATCATCAAAGAGTGGGGACTGCCCCAATCATTTACACTCGAATTGACGCGAGACCTCAAAAAGAGTCGTGAAGCCCGCAAGGAAATAACAAAGAATATCGGTGAGCGCACAAAAGAAAGAGAAAAAGCAAGGAAAGCGTTGATTGATGCAGGTCTGGTAGTAAATCCAAAAGCCAGAGACATAGAAAAATACCTACTTTGGGCAGAGTGTGGAGGCCCCAAGGCCGTATGTCCATACACTGGGCGACCAATTACGCTGAGTGAGTTGTTTGCAGGTGCCAGCCCTTGGGATATAGAGCACATAATCCCATACAGCCGATCCCTGGATGACTCCTTTGCCAACAAAACACTGTGCTGGGCAGAGTTTAACCGCACCATTAAGCACAACAAATTGCCAATGGAGTTAGGCTCGGAGATGATGGAAGGTTTTATTGCCCGTATCAAACAGTGGCCGAGTGCTTCTAAAGAAGTAAAGCTAAGGCGGTTTAGAAAAACAGAGATAGACGGCGACTTTATAACCTCCCAGCTAAACGACACGGCCTATGCAACCCGATTGGCAGGTGACTTTCTGGCAATGCTATATGGTGGGCGGTACGACAGCGAACAGATGCGGATCAAGGCAACCAAGGGGCAAGCGACAGCAAAGCTACGTGGCCAATGGGGTATGAATAAACTACTTGGAGGCCACGAAAAAAATCGTGGCGACCATAGGCACCATGCGGTAGACGCGCTGGTAATAGCCCTTTCTACACCCAGTGCCCTCAAAAGGCTTGCCAATGCTTCAAAAAATTCTTATGACATTTATCGCCTAACCTTTGATGACATCCCCATGCCTTGGCCTAATTTCTTTGTAGATGCTGGCCAAGCCCTGGAAAACATTGTCATTAGTAGGCAATTAAAGGGCAAGCTATCTGGTAGGCTACACGAAGAAACAAATTATGGGCTGGATAAAAACGATGAGGCGATTAAAACAGCACGGGTCGGAGTTGAATCACTGACCAAAAAAGACCTCGAAAAGCAATACGAAAAAGATGGGGTTGGAGTTGTCAATCCAGTGATACACAGCCGTATTTTGGCACAGCTTGAATCCTTGGGTGTGGACGACCCGGCAAAGGCTTTCAAAGACCCCAATAACCATCCATTTTTTGTAACAAAGGATGGTAGGCAAATACCCATCCATAAGGTCAAACTGGCCTTCAAAGCCACAACAATGCCAGTTGGCCAAAAATATCGCACAAGGCATGTTATTTCAGATTCAAATCATCACATGGCAGTTTATGAAACTGTGGATGCCAAGGGCAACACTAAGTGGACGTATGAAATTGTATCGCTATTAGAGGCGACCCGCAGACATGCCAGGGGCGAGCCTGTAGTAAACAAAAAACCCGGCTTTGTAATGACACTGCGGGCGGGCGATACTATCATGTATGAAAAAGAAGGGAAATTAATAAATGCTTGGGTCAGGTCAGTTGCGGCAGATGGTGAGGTCGGTTTGGCCGTGCATACTGACGCGCGTGAGAAAACTGAGCAGATCAAAGATAAGACTTTTTTAAGGTTCAAGATAAATCCTTTAGGCAAGATGAATTTGAGAAAAACCCAGATTGACCCACTGGGAAATCTCCGGATATGTCGTGACTGATAGGGTGTTGGAGATATCAGAAACTCCGGCTAAGCTACAGTTGCACCTGGACTGCCTGCGCGTAGAAGTCCAAGATAGGGAGCCTTTTCGCATACCTATGGAAGAAGTTGGCCTGCTACTCCTTGCAAACCCACAAATTCAAATCAGCTCTGCGGCACTACAGGCACTGGCCAGGGCTGGTAGCTCAGTTTTGATATGCGATGATAAGCACTTGCCTATAGCAGAATTACTGCCCCTTCAAAACCACAACCTGCACTCCGAAAGGCTACGAAAACAAATAGCCGCCAAAGAGCCTCTAAAAAAAAGGCTGTGGCAACAGATAGTTCAGGCAAAGCTTGGGTCGCAGGGGCTATTATTAAAGCGTTTGAGGGGAGCAGACCATGGCCTGATAGCCATGGTTCGTCTAGTGCGTAGTGGAGATACAGACAACTATGAGGGCCAAGGGGCGCGCAGGTACTGGGCGCATCTATTTAGTGACGCAAATTTTGTACGAGACAGGGATGCCCCCGATCAAAACCGATACCTAAACTATGGCTATGCTGTACTCCGCGCCCAAGTGGCAAGGGCAATCTGTAGCACTGGTCTCAATCCAGCCCTAGGGTTACACCACCACAACCGCTATGATATTTTTCCCCTAGCAGATGATTTAATCGAGCCATTCAGGGCCTTTGTAGACGATAACGTTGTTGGGATAGTCAATAAATATGGCTCTTCTGCCGAATTGTCACCAGAAATCCGTAGAACCTTGATAGAGGTGTTGCATCAGCGAGTAATCTATGAGGGCGAATCGCTTCAGTTGTCCAAGGTGATATTTAAGTGCGCCCAGCGACTATGTAGCCTTTTGTTGGGCGAAAAGACTGGCAGATTGGTTTTCCCTGAGCCATGACGGACATATCGGGGTACCGTGCGGTGTGGCTACTTGTAATGTTTGATCTGCCGGTAGACGACGCAGATGCGCGCAAACGCTATACCAAGTTTCGCACAGAACTCCTCAAGGACGGGTTCTTGATGCTCCAATTTTCTGTTTATGGTAGGTTTTGCCCCTCAGAAGAGGCATCAGATGTTCACCGCAAAAAAGTGCGACGGGCAGTTCCCGAATTTGGTGAGGTGCGAATAATCCACGTAACAGATCGCCAATTTGCAAAGATGGAAGTACTGAGAGGAAAACGGCCCGCGCCCCCCGAAGAAGCCCCTCCATTGCTCCTTTTGATGTGACTCAAAAAGGCGACATCCCCACTCAAATCAAGCATTTGAGTGGGGATGTATTGTACTTGAGCAGGCGCTTGCTGTAAACCACAGCCAGCACGTTGAACGGTGTGCTTGCGGCATTATTGTACTTGAGCAGGCGCTTGCTGTAAACCACAGCGGGTTATTCGATGGGCGGTCGATGCTACTTATTGTACTTGAGCAGGCGCTTGCTGTAAACCACAGCATTCCTAAATACCCTTCGCCGCGAGGCCAAATTGTACTTGAGCAGGCGCTTGCTGTAAACCACAGCCCAATCGCTGGCCAAAGTCTTTGAGGGAACTATTGTACTTGAGCAGGCGCTTGCTGTAAACCACAGCGTGGCCTCTGTTTTCCTTTGGGGTAGGTTTATTGTACTTGAGCAGGCGCTTGCTGTAAACCACAGCACTACATCATAGTCGTCGTTCATATCTTGATTGTACTTGAGCAGGCGCTTGCTGTAAACCACAGCTAATATTTCCAGTCGCATTCAATATCTCTGATTGTACTTGAGCAGGCGCTTGCTGTAAACCACAGCCCCACTGTCCGGCGGCTATGAAGTCAGTTATTGTACTTGAGCAGGCGCTTGCTGTAAACCACAGCGGGTAGCTCTCAAGGTAGCATGGCAAGCCGATTGTACTTGAGCAGGCGCTTGCTGTAAACCACAGCCAAGGCTATGGCAGAAAAAATAGAGGCCGCATTGTACTTGAGCAGGCGCTTGCTGTAAACCACAGCCTCAGTATCCTTGCCGAGTCTAGAGGGATAATTGTACTTGAGCAGGCGCTTGCTGTAAACCACAGCAGGTTGCGCTCTTCGCTAGTGGTTAGGCCTATTGTACTTGAGCAGGCGCTTGCTGTAAACCACAGCGAATGAGGTGCCGGAATGATACTAGCCATAATTGTACTTGAGCAGGCGCTTGCTGTAAACCACAGCTAAATGGCCAGCAGGTAACACTGACAATACATTGTACTTGAGCAGGCGCTTGCTGTAAACCACAGCATACGATGCAACCCATTGCATAACCAGATAATTGTACTTGAGCAGGCGCTTGCTGTAAACCACAGCTCCACTTGCCCCGATCTCAATTCTGAGACATTGTACTTGAGCAGGCGCTTGCTGTAAACCACAGCATGCTCGCCAGCCGCTACTAGGGCAAGTAGATTGTACTTGAGCAGGCGCTTGCTGTAAACCACAGCCGGCTTGGCGAATAGTGGCGCATATTGGATATTGTACTTGAGCAGGCGCTTGCTGTAAACCACAGCGCTTGCTACATCCTGAGTTGTTTTTGATTCATTGTACTTGAGCAGGCGCTTGCTGTAAACCACAGCATATTGAGATTAACTCCCGTGCCCTCTTTGATTGTACTTGAGCAGGCGCTTGCTGTAAACCACAGCTGAAACCACTGAGGACATGTTCGAGATAGCATTGTACTTGAGCAGGCGCTTGCTGTAAACCACAGCTCCATTCTGATACCCTTGCGCCCGTGAGTAATTGTACTTGAGCAGGCGCTTGCTGTAAACCACAGCGCGATCTGGACAATCTCGGTACTTTTTTTTTATTGTACTTGAGCAGGCGCTTGCTGTAAACCACAGCCGACAGGGTTCAACATAGCTGAAAAAATGGATTGTACTTGAGCAGGCGCTTGCTGTAAACCACAGCTATAGTGCCAGACGAAACTGGAGCGTATCGATTGTACTTGAGCAGGCGCTTGCTGTAAACCACAGCCAATCGCTACCCCACAGATGGTAGAAGATAATTGTACTTGAGCAGGCGCTTGCTGTAAACCACAGCAACTCAAGTCTGAACTTGCTGCACTAGGTAATTGTACTTGAGCAGGCGCTTGCTGTAAACCACAGCGAAGCCCGTGCAATGCTCTCCAAGGCGATGATTGTACTTGAGCAGGCGCTTGCTGTAAACCACAGCAAGGCTTCTATTGCCTGTTCAAAATCTCTGATTGTACTTGAGCAGGCGCTTGCTGTAAACCACAGCTTTTAATAGCTCTTGCCGGTGAACTATGAATTGTACTTGAGCAGGCGCTTGCTTTAAACCACAGCTTTTAATAGCTCTTGCCGGTGAACTATGAATTGTACTTGAGCAGGCGCTTGCTGTAAACCACAGCTTTTAATAGCTCTTGCCGGTGAACTATGAATTGTACTTGA
>WRHW01000014.1 GCA_009783055.1 Holophagaceae bacterium | reverse complement strand
CGCCTATGTCTTTGGCTTCTATGTATGCTATTGGGATATTGTCTTTTTGGCGAAGTAATACATAATCTGGTGCGCCACATTCCTGACGGGAGGGCTCGTTGGATATTGTGAGCTGGGGTAGCAGGGCACTAAGCAGGACTTGTAGGGCAGATCGGTATGTATGCTCGGTCGCCCGACCAGTCAGATACTGGCGATTGGTCTCTGATAGGTAAACCGATATGGCCTCGTGGGGGGCTAGGGTGTTTCTGGATGCTGACATGCTTATATTATATACTGGTTTTCAAGTGAGCTAATTTCAAACCCCCTTGGGGTTTTGAAATAACGGAGTGGCTAGGAAGGTTGCTTAGCACCATAAGGTTCTGGCGCAGGTGTCAAAGCCTTACGAGCACTAAGCCCCTTCATCAGGACTTGAGCGGAATGATAGGACATTATTACCGACTGATGACAATGTAAGTGGAACCGCGATATAAATGAGGCATTTTGATCGCCACTCAGTATATACTGTCTAGATGGAGTAAATATGGCACATCTCTTTGAACTGGCAGAGCCAGCTTTTGTTCCGGTATTGGATCCGGAATTTCGACCTGCCGCGCTGGCAAACCGCGCTTTTATCCAATTAGTTGCAGAGTCAGGTTCCCCACAGCCACTGGTAGTAGCCTTGGAGCGCGGTCGAGGGGCAATTTCGCGTTATGAGACCGTTTGTCTGCCTGACACTCATCCACAATCGAGCCTTAATTTGGAGTATGCAGAGCGGCTAGTTAAATTCTTGCTATGGGGGCGAGGTGGCTGGAGAGTTATTATTGGTGGTTCAAAAATGGTTGGGGAGCACATAAGGTCTGTATATTCCAATAACGGGGTTCGCAAATTCGATTTTGACTTTATGGGTGGAGTTTACGGCAAAGAGTTTGTGGTAGAAATAATGGAACCGGAAGATGTCCCCCAGGCATCAGAAAGCACGATGAGCCTCGGTGGACATTTAGATGGATGCAGGATTGGGTTTGATCTAGGTGCTTCTGACCGAAAGGTCTCAGCAGTAATAGATGGGGAGGCAGTTTTTACAGAAGAAGTTGTGTGGGATCCCCGAAATGCTACAGACCCGCGCTATCACTTTGATGAATTGATGGCGGCCTTTGATAGCGCGGCCAAACATCTTCCTCGCATTGATGCTATCGGTGGCTCTGCCGCAGGTGTATATATTGACAATAGACCCAGGGTGGCAAGCTTATACAGAGGCATTCCAAAAGAATTGTTTGATACAAAGACTGTGAATCTGTTTTTTGATCTCCAAAAAGCTATGGGTGGCGTTCCTTTTGACGTTGTCAATGATGGAGAGGTGACTGCCCTAGCCGGTGCGATGAGCTTAGAGGACAGTCCTATCCTAGGATTAGCTTTCGGATCGTCACAAGCGGCTGGATATGTGAACCCAAAGGGTGAAATCACAACATGGCTAAACGAGTTAGCCTTTGCCCCTGTTGACTATAATCCACATGCCGCCTCATGTGAGTGGAGTGGAGATATTGGGGTTGGAGCACTATATTTTAGCCAGCAAGCAATATTCAAGTTAGCACCTGCCGCGGGGATTGATATTGATCCTAGCCTGGGGTTGGCGGAAAAACTAGTGGTTGTACAAAAGCACCTAGAAGATGGCCATGCAGGTGCAATGAAGATTTGGGATGCTATTGGGATTTATCTGGGATATTCACTCGCCCATTATTCTAATTTTTATGAAATAAAGCATGTACTTATACTAGGTCGCGTCACATCAGGCGTTGGTGGCGATATTATTCTTGCAAAAGCAAAAGAAGTATTAGCAAAAGAATTTCCAGAGCTAAATAATATTTCTATTACATTGCCAGACGAAAAAGCCCGCAGAGTAGGTCAGGCTGTTGCCGCCGCCAGTTTGCCGTGTATTTTGAAAAACAAATAGTCTCTAATACTTGTCGTTTGAGGGGAACATGTTTCAAATTAATACTTCTGAAATCTTTATCCCGGATGCTATCTCGGTCGAGAAGGCACTTGTACGCATAACCCATCTCGCAATAGCCGCACATCAGGATGATATTGAGATAATGGCATTCCAAGGCATAGTTGATTGCTTTGGCAAGGTTGATGAATGGTTTGCGGGCGTGACAGTTACAAACGGAAGCGGTAGCCCCAGGGATGATTTATATGCAAACACAACTGACGAAGACATGCAGAAAATAAGGCGGACCGAACAAAAAAAAGCGGCTTACATGGGAGAATATGGCGCACAAGTTTTTCTTGATTATGGTTCAGCGATAGTCAAGGATGGAAAAAATATGCAGTTGGTTGAGGACCTTGTAGCACTTCTGCAAGCCACCAGACCAAGAGTAATTTATACACATAACTTAGCAGACAAGCATGATACCCACGTTGCGGTAGCACTTCGTACCATATCTGCGATAAGGCAGATACCTAAAGACATGCGTCCTGAACGTGTTATTGGATGCGAAGTATGGAGGGATCAAGATTGGCTTTGCGACAGCGACAAAGTGGTTATGGATGTTTCAAGACATGAAAATTTAGCGACTGCATTGCTGGGTGTTTATGATAGCCAAATATGTGGCGGAAAACGCTACGATCTAGCCACTTTGGGCAGAAGGCATGCGCATGCAACTTTTTTTGCCAGCCATGGGGTAGACGATGCTTCTGCTCTGAGCTTTGGTTGCGACCTAACACCCCTCATCAAGGATGATCGTCTTGAGCCTTCGACATATATTGATAGTTTGATAAATAATTTTTCAATCGAAGTGCAAGAAAGGATAAAAAAGGTAGAATAGTCGATACTTTTGGACGGTAAGCATCTTGTTTCAACAAGTTATTGTTTCCGTAATACAAAGATGGTAATAACCAGATGGGGATGGGGTATTCCCCATACAGAACTCGTACCAAGTTGCATTCAAATGACTTTGAAGGCGAGACGCTATATCAGCATGCTTTGGGCCATTGATGGTTTTGCGCCCCCGTTTCTGCGGGGCAAGCCCAGTTGATGCCTGTTGCTTTCTCCACTGGGCAAGCTGGGAGGCGTATAGTCCTTCACGCCTCAGTAGTGCCCCTATGTTGCCCGGAGCGCAGGCATCTGCTTCACGCAGGATACGGAGCTTATACTCGGCTGTGTGCTTCCTTCTGGAGGACTTTGCGGACACTTCGGGAATGGAGGGGCTCCCCTGCGCTATCGCGCCGCCCCCTGTGGGGGGACTTCGGCTTGCTACGCTCGCCTCCGTCCCCCACAGGGACAAAGGCTTTTTTAAGCTTCTTTTCTCTGTTTTTGGCATTGATTCGCCTATGCCCATATACATTAATTTACTTCTGGTTAGGTGTCTCACACATCATTGGCAAGTAGGGACTGTACGTGAATTGACTCTAAAAGACTTGCGCTACTAAAACTCCTGAAAAAACTGCTTTTCTGCACGAGTTGTCAAAATCGGGTTAAGCTGGTTCTTTGATTGACCCTCAATATTTTTATACCGAAAAACACGCTGTTGTTGCAGGTGAACCGGTTGAGTCTTTGGCTATTTTGCGGATAAACATCTAAATTCGACTGAGCCACATGCAAAGTCGTCTAATTACGATTTTTTTTTGAAGTACCCACTAAAACCACTAAAACCACTGCGAATGAGCTGTCGGATTAAAACTTGTACAAATAACCTAAAACTTGATACCGCTGTCAATTTAAGATATGGCTCGCGGGTTGATAACAATCGGTCTGCTGGACAAAATTTGGCATTATCGATCTCTTGTTTTGATTTTCTCAATACCATTTTCAGGCTGTAGTCACTCAAGGCTACCAAACCTAAACTGACAGGCTCGCAACTTGGCAATTCCCGTATTAAATCTAAAATATTTATAGACACCGGCGACCAGCTCTTGTGCTTATGAATGGTAAATGTCCACTTATGGTCAGAGTTATGCTTTGATGGCCATATCCCCTTTTCATACATATCCTCGTCTGGCACGAGGATATACAAATAACCTCCTGGCTTTACAACGCCCCACCATTCCGTTAGTGCCTGCAGTGGGTCTAGCATGTGTTCCAGACAATGCGATGAAAACACGTAGTCAAACTGCTCGTTTATATATTTTGTAATGTTGTTTGCATCCCCATCCTGTTTATCAAATCTCCTTACGTCTGGGAAAAGCGGGTCATCTCCGCAACCTATGTCTAGGCCGCTCCCACAGAAAATTCGTTTTTCCAATTCCCCAAAAGACAGCCTTGCCTTTGTTGCTTCTCCTTCAGGAGTCTCAGCCTCTCCGCTTTGGCATAAGTAGCTAATTGTCTTGACTTTGGTCATTTAGATTCTCCAGCAAAGAGATGCCACGTCAAATTTTGGCGATGGTGTTTCTGGTAATCATGGGGAGATTCTTTGGAATGGATGGTGTTGTTTTTTTGGCAAATTTTTCTGTGCACTCTGTGCTCGATTTTTCAAGATGTAACAAAATATACAAAGTGATACTTCCACAATCTGCATAATCTCCTTAACTAGATGGAATATTTGGGGTTATGTAAATCCTGATCACTTGCCACTGGTCACTGACCACTTTTTTGAAAAAACCATAAATTGGCTCTATGAGATGGGTCTTCATATGTGCTACAGTATTACCGATGTATTACTTTGTATATTTTGTTTCATCAATATAAGTTGTTTATTTACAGTGTTTAGAGTTGCAGTTGCAAAAAGTTTTTGCTAATAAAGCAATTCACGCTTTTGTTACTTGTTTACGGCGGGCAAATCCTGGCATGGTAGTTCAGCCACAAAAAGTTGAACTGCTATATATAGCACGATGCTGTTATGAATTAGAATAGGATAGGAGCGCAAATGAAAAAGGTTAGACTCGACAATCGACCAATAGGGCCTTTCCCGGCAATGATCGTGGGTGCCACAAGGAATACAAAGCCGACCTATACTACTGTTGGTGCTGGTGGTTGTGTTTGTCTTGACCCTGTGTTGTGCGTCTCATTAAAAAATAATCACTACATTACAGATGGAATAGCGCAGTCCGGTTGTTTTAGCGTCAACATTCCTTCCTGTGACCTGATAAAAGAAATGGACTATTGTGGCATTATTTCGGGATGGGATGTAGATAAGTCAGGAATGTTTAAGCCTTTTTTTGATGTTGCTGGCAATGCTCCGATGATTGAAGAATGTCCATTAAATTTTCTCTGCAAGGTTTTCGATTCTAAGGAAATATGTGGATTTACAATGTTTTTTGGAAACATTGTTGCTACCTATGTTAATGATGACTGCCTTTCGGAAAACCAGCCTGACCCCCTTAAAATTAATCCAATAATCATGATGGCTGTCAATTATTGCAACCTTAAAGGCGTTATTGGCAGACCCTTTTCAGATGGCAAAAAATTGATGAAGTAGGGCGACACATTTGATTTCTCTCGAAAATAATTTTGCTATTCATGCCTCAATGCTTCTATTGGGTCTAATTTGCTGGCCTTGGCGGCGGGATAGTAGCCAAAGAAAACTCCTATCAACGCAGGCACACCAAATCCAATAATGAAGGCCGACATCGGTATCCCTGGTACTTGATTAAATAGTATCTTGCTGGCTATCGTGCCTGAAATAAAGCCGAGCAATATCCCCAAGGCTCCTCCAAAAAGGCACAGTACAGTTGCTTCTATCAGAAATTGTACCAATATATGGCTCCTTTTTGCACCTACTGCTTTTCGTACGCCTATTTCTCGAGTACGTTCTGTAACGCTTACCAACATTATGTTCATAATCCCCACGCCACCAACTAAGAGGGCGATCCCCACCATACCGCCAGCCACTCCAGTAATCCCAGCCATGATGTTATCAAACTCATCAGCTTCCCGCTTCATTGTTATTATTCTGAAATCATCAGGCTCGGCAGGTCTAAGCCCACGTATTTGTCTCATAACATTTCGAATGGCATCTTCTACATATTCCAAATCGAGACCAAGTTTATAGCGAGTGATGATGGTCAACCACCCCCTCTCTGATACTGGAATTACCATCATTCCTGTCGTAATCGGGATTAAAACCAAATCATTCATATCAAAGAGCATATTTGAGCCTAACTCTCCAAAAACACCGATAATTTCAACATCCATCCCTCTAAATAAAATAAGTTGGCCTAATGGATTGCCCTTGATTCCTAATTTTTCGATGAGGGTTTTGCCAATAATGGCTACTTTTGAGTTGAGGCGTATATCTGCTGATACAAAATTTCTGCCTGCCGACAAGTCGAACTTGTTATGCTCCAGCCATGTTTCATCGGTAAATGATACCCTTGCTTCAAAACTTCTATCTTTGTGTTTGATTGGGCCGTACGAGTCAAGGACGGGTGTAACACCGGTGATGACATCAGGCAATTCCATTGCCAGGGTTCGCATGTCATAGGTTGTCATTTCTTTGTGTTTAAGTAAGCTCCATTCGCCGGAGGGCAAGTGAACCCATCGCAATAGTTGCACATTTACTGTATTCGTCCCAAATCTTTCCATTGTTCCAGAAATGATGCCCTTAAAGCCCTGTATTAAGCTCACCACGGCTATTACCGCCGTGACTCCGATTACGATTCCAAGTACTGTGAGGGCACTACGCAATTTATTGGCTCGAATGCTTAAAATTGCCGCGCGGAATGGTTCAACATTATCCATTAGATTTTATTCTCAATATCGCTATTGTCAGGGGAGTTTATCTGAGAGTCTGGTTTTTCTTTTAATTTGATTACCTGATCATCGTGCAGTTTTTTTAATTTTCTTGCTGGCCCTGTTATTATTACGTCACCTTCGCTAAGACCATCGAGAATTTCAAAATATTTGAGGCTGGCTATACCAATTGAAATGGAGGTTTCTACTGTCTTGCTATTGATGACTTTCATTACCAGAGTTTGAATTTCAGGCGCAAAAAGACCTTTTTGTTGGGCTTCTTCCATCGTTCCATCTCTTTCCAGCAGGCTTTGAAGAGGCACCCTTAATACATTTTTTGATTCCATCGACAATATCCTGGCCCTGGCACTCATTCCTGGTCGCAATTCACCTACACCGGAAGCATCCATATTTAGTGCTACCTTGATTTTATACATGTTGTTGGCATCCTGACCTGTTCTTTCTGAAACGGTAGCAACTTCAGAAACTATTCCTGAAAAAACCTTGCCTGGTATGCTTTCGGCAGTAACCTGTGCGCTTTGCCCAACCTTGATTCGCACTACTTCATTTTCATTCACTTTTACCTCGGCAATTATTTCGCTCATGTCAGAAATAACCATCAAAGTTGCACCAGGCAAGTTTGACTGGCCTGGTATGGCCGTTTCGCCTTTTTCTGCTTTAAGACTTGTCACGCGTCCAGACATTGTTGCCACTATCCTGGTTTTCGATAAATCATCCTCCACTGCCTTCATGTTTGCGTATGTTTGCTCAACAAATGCTTCTGCATTTTTTGTAGCCAATAATGCAGTGTCACGGTTCAGCCTAGCTTGCCGAAAGTCCTCATCAGAGATAAGACCCTGCACAGAAAGGTGTTCCATACGCTCAAATACTTCCTGTAAGCTATCTCTGGTCAAATTGGCTCGGTCGGCATCATTTCTGGCCGCATCCATTGCCGCCCTGGCCCGTGTTAGCTCCAATTGGACTCGCACAGAATCAATTATTGCCAGCGGGTCTCCCGCTTTTACATCCTGCCCGTCACGGACAAATATCTCTTTTATTTCACCCATTACGCTGGTGCCAACATTTACTTTCACTTTGGCCTGAAATTCCCCCGATGCAGTTATTGTTTCGCGAATATCGCCCCTACCAACAACATCCCAGGTGAAAAAGTCAGAATCACCCTTTTTGCGAATAAACATTGCAACTATGAAAAAAATGGTTATTAGAAATAATACTGCCCATACAATTTTTGCTTTGTTTTTTGCCATAGAACATTCTACCACATGTTTTAACCTGTCCTTAAAATAAAAAGGCTTTGTTGTTACAACCTAAATCTCCGCCCCTTTTTTGCACATATAGGTAGCGGGGTGGCATAGGCAGTGAAACAGCGATAGTGTTGTCAGGCTGATGTGGTGGTTTTATTAGACACATACATAAAGGTGGTGTCATGCTCAGTTCAAAAATATTATAACACTACTTTGGGTAGTTCATAATTGCCACGGTTTTTTGTGTTTACGGTATATGTCCCAGGACACAAGTGGCCAGTGGCAAGTGATCAGTGACCAAAATCTGACGATAAACTTGCTGGAATTTACACTGAATTACCATAAGTTGAATTGCTATATTAGACCACATGAACTGCAAAAAGTTGAGTTGCTATATGTGTGCAACTTGGCATAACCCATGGAAAGGGTAGGGAGGCAGATCGCATCACAATTTCCATAGGAGTTACAACAAGAAAGGTCGGCATAGAGCATACCGGGGAAGATTTTGTCAGGCGATCTGGTGGCTTGCTATACTTATCCAAGCGGGATGGTAAAAACAATAATACTTTTGGGAAATTTTGATGCAACAACCTATTTTCTGCAACGTTTTGAGTCCCATGCACCAAAAAGCAAAAATAACAAACTAAATACCAGACTAAAGAAAGCAAGAGCACTGTTGGGTGTCGGCGGAGGAGGCGGAAATAATTCATCATCAGGTATGTTCTGCCAGGTTTTTAATTTTTTTCCTTCAGGGGTCCTAATCACGTCTGGTTCTTCCATAAAAAGGTTGCCAGCCAAATTGCTTCCTTTATCGGCATCAGCCTCAGTAAGTATTTGAAGGACACAAATGGTGGGTGTCACCCATGGGATAAAATCTCGCTTCCACGGCTCATTTACTACTTGGCTAGTAAGCATCGTAGTCAACAGCACTCCAACGATTCCAAAAACAATTGGAACTGCAATACTGTTGATGCGATTAGAAATCCACAAATAAATAGACATTACTGGAAGACTACCTAGCCAGAGCCATCCCAAGAGTATTGCGATTGAATATCCATGAAATTTATAATGAACTTGTGGAGCTAGAAATGCCATTAAGCTTTGCTCAACCCACAACAAAAACCAAACAAAAGCCAAGGAAGCCAAACTCAGAATAGTTACTGACAATGCCTTAATGCAAAAGATTCTTGCCTGGGATGTTGGCATTGCTCCCAGATGGTTCCACATCTTGTTGCGATGCTCTATCCTAAAAATCAGCGCGGGGAGAATAGCTATAAATATTGGATAAAAATAACCTCCCCAAAGTGCACCTGTCATTTTTATTTGCACTGTGTCCATGATCTTCAATAACTCTTCTGGTACTTTTGTCACCCCAATCATCTTGGACTGGAAAAAGAAAAATTCCATGATGACAAATATCAATGGCAATACCCAAATTGTGCGGACAAGCGAGGACTTGCGCATCTTAATAATTTCAGCCCTCAAGGCAGACCATATACCAGTCATTTATTTTCTCTCCAAGCTCTTTTCGAAAGCATGTTTAGAAAAGTCAATCGAACCCACATAAACAAAGAGTATTGTTACTGCCAGTGCGCCAAAACAATAATTCCAAGGAAGTATTTTCCACCTTTCAAAAATTATTGAAGAATGACTAGAAAGCCCCCATGGCAAAAGCTGGATAAGATCGGTAATGCCAATTAACTTCATTGTTCCCCAAGTTCCAAGGATAGCAAATCCAAGTCCTGGGCCCGAGCCAGAGAATCTAAAGGAAAACCAAGTGTGAAATGTAACTATGGGAATGGAGGCGGATAAGGTGAATATTAAATATTGGAACATAAGTTTTACATCAAGAGACCCCATGGGCAGTGCTTCATTTTTCTCAAGAATTTTCCCCCCCAGTGGCAGTAAAAGAAACATAATAAGAATACAACCCCAAAACAGCATATAATTTGATAATAATTTGGCAAGGTAAAAATTGATGGTTGGAATAGGCTGATGAAGGATATGTCGCCATGCCACTGCATCCTTGTCTTGTTCCCATGACATTTCTGTGACTACCGCCGCGATGACGGGCAACACTATTAAGTTCCATGCCGTGAAATTTAAGTCGAGCCAAAACCTGTAGCCGGGACGAAATCTGATAACGACTGCATCAGAAAACCAAAAGAGCACTAAAATAAACCCTACCATGCAGACCGGAGACAGAATTGATATCAGCAGTGGCCAACTTTTGCGAAGTTTTACCAGTTCGGCTCTAAGGCCCGCAATCAGGGGTTTCACGCATCCTCCAGCAGAGCAAGGAACCGTGATTCTAAATTCTTTTGCGAAGGAGTTATTTCATAAACCGAAATTCCGTTGTGTACCAGCATACTATTTGCCATTGGTATTTCGATATGAGGGATACATGCGATAACAATTTCTGGTTCAACTCTTGCCGTGATGCTCGATTTTGAAAACAATTCACAAGCCATTTTTGGGTCATTAACTCTGAACGCAACTTCTGAATCCTCATGGGCGACTAATCCATCAATCGAGCCTTGATAGCGCAATTTGCCATGGTGAATGATCACAAGGTCTGTTGCTATTTGCTCTACTTCAGCCAGGATGTGGCTCGATAAAAAGACTGTAATGCCATCTTTTTTTGGCAGTTCCCTGATCAATTCCCGCATTTCTAAAATACCAGCAGGGTCTAGCCCGTTTAATGGCTCATCCAGAATTAGTAGACGCGGCTCACCCATGAGAGCTAAGGCCATCCCCAGACGTTGCTTCATGCCTAGAGAATATGTTCTGACAGGCCGCTTGGCATCCTGGGTAAGGCCAACAATGCTTAACACGCGTCCTAGATCAGACTTGGGAACACCTCTCATTAGCCGTGTTATTTCAAGGTTTTCGATGCCGGTCAGATGGTCATAGAGAGAAGGAGACTCTACAAGTGCGCCAATCTGCTTGAGACCCCTATGATCCCCTGGGGGGTAGCCCAAAACCTCGCAGATTCCACTATCTAGCCGTAGCAAGCCAAGTAGCAATGAAATGGTGGTTGTCTTACCAGCTCCATTTGGCCCTAGAAAGCCCGTAATGTGGCCGGGGTGAACCCTTAGTCCTAAATTGTCTACAACAGTTCTGTTGCCATATTTTTTTGTCATTCCATCTGAACAAACTGCATATTCCACGGCTACTCCTGTAAAAATCAGGGGCGATGCAACTCAATAGAGGTAATTTCAAAACATGTTTGTCGTTTGTGCCTTCATTCTCTCGGTATCCTTGCTTCAAACCCCCAAGGGGTTTTGAAAAGGACTCAATAATTGTATACGAATAACAATGAATTGGGAATTTGTTTGTAAACCGGTTAGGCTCAAATAATGAGCTGGAAAAAAAGTAATACTCGACAAGGTCGATTCGATCATTCCTCCGATCTACGGAGAAAGACTTCACGACCAAGACAAAAGGTTATGGCTGGGTTTCGCCCCTATGAAACCTTCGAGGCAATTTTTATTGGAATGTCAGCGGGGGCGGGGGGATTTATCCGCCCGATAGGGATGCAAAAAGAGGATGCTTCGGATCTATTTGTAGATTGGAGGGATTCACACGGTGCTGTAAATGGAGACAAAGTATTAGCAGAGTTAGCTGAGTCAAGCATTGATGGAAAATTGCGAGGCAGGGTTATTAGAGTATTAGCAAGGACAACTGCCCCAATTCCAGCGGTGCTCCAAGTTCAGCCTTGGGGCTTGCAAGCGGTTTCGCTTGATCCTAAAATGCAACGGGTTATTTATGTCCCGCCCACAGATTTGGCAGAAGAAGGCGATTACATTACCGTAGTCTTGGATGCAGACCTCAAATCAGACCAGTTGAGAGGCACTGTAGTAGCTCGTTTGGGCAAACCAGCAGACCTAAAAATTGAAAACAAGCTGACAGCGACTATGTTTTGTCTCAAAACCGATTTTCCGACTTCGGTCTTGGACGAGTTGGCTCCGTTTCCGACTCATATTCCAAAGGAATGGATTAATGGAAGGGAAGACTTTCGCGAAACAATCACTGTCACTATCGACCCTCCAACAGCAAAGGATTTTGATGATGCAATCAGTTTAGAAGTTTTGCCACAAAACGAAGGTGGCGGATGGCTACTCGGTGTCCATATTGCAGATGTCAGCCAATACGTGGTTGAAAATGGGGCTGTCGACCAAGAGGCGCAACTTCGCGGTACATCGGTATACTTTCCGGACGAGTGCATCCCTATGTTACCTGACCGCTTGTCTGGGGAACTTTGCTCTTTGGTTGAGGGAGTAGATAGGCTGACAATGACAGTTAGCATGACCATTTCCCCTGAAATAGACATTATTGAAACTCGCGTTACAGAAAGCGTTATCAGGAGTCATCGTAGATTGAATTATGACCAAGTCAAAATTGCATGTATTGATTTGGATAATCGAGCCAGACATGGCCTAGGTGCTAATATTTGCTCAATGCTGGATCAGGCACTTGTGCTATCACGCCGCCTAAGGGAAAAACGCATGGGACGTGGTGCCCTTGATTTGGATACTGAAGAGACAGAATTTATTTTTGCAGACGGACATCCCATAGATGCGAAACGTTATGAGCGACATGATGTTCACAGGATGATCGAAGAATTTATGCTATTGGCTAACGAAACGGTGGCAAAGTATTTCAATCGACACAAATGCCCGACAATATATCGTATCCATGAAGACCCTGACCCATTAAAGATGAATGTATTTAAGGATTTAGCTGTTTCATTAGGTCTGATGAGGTCAACTGACCAACCCACCCCAGAATTATTGAATGAGATACTGAAGGAAATTAGTGAATGTCCATTGAAAACCCTCATAAACACAATGTTATTGCGGAGCCTAAAAAGGGCTGAATATAAAGTCGACAATATTGGCCACTCTGGATTGGCTCTGGACAATTATCTACATTTTACAAGTCCAATTCGTCGCTATCCTGACCTAGTTGTCCATCGCATTCTGAGGCGGCTACTTGTAAAGAAAGAATGGCCACCAAGTTTATATAGCTATTTGACTATAATTGCAAAGCAAGCAGTGGAGTGCGAACAACTTGCAACAGAGGCGGAGCGAGAAAACCAGCGGTGGAAGACTTGCCTGTTGATGAAGCCTAAAATAGGAGAAAAATTTCAAGGAAGCATCTTAGGCTTTTCCCTAAAGGTAGCTTTTGTTCGCCTCGAAGCACCTTATGTTGAAGTTGGGGTTCCTTTGGGAGCGATTGGGAGTGATTTTTCAGTGGATGAACATCGAACAAAGGCTATTGGCAATAGAGGTCAGGTAGAATTGCCAATAGGTACCAAGGTAAGGGTGGAAATTGCATCAATAGATGAACAGTTACATCGGGTTTACGCGCATATTTTAGAGGCGGATGTGCAAAACACCAATGGTAAAATCATCAAATATATACCTTCGCTGATTGGGCGAGCTTTACTACAAGAGGGAGGTTTTGTGGAGCAGAAGCGAATGCGAGCTTCTCGGAGGATCACTAAAACTCAGGGGCATCAAAGGAATAATAAAACTAGGGAAGGTGATAGGAAGACAAAGCTCCCAAAGGGGAGTGTGCGAGGTATACGACGATAATTGGGTGGCGAACTATAATAATACCAGCCTCAGTTTTCAGACGAAAAGCATTACCCGGTGCGTCTTTACAACAGGTATTATTTGCACTGGAAAGTTGAAACGGTATAATTAGTGGGGAAATGAATGAGCAATAAAGTGGACAAAAAAACAACTGATGAGCTATCTAATTCCCTAACATTATTTCACCAGGAGCAGAGTGCGCGCGGAGTTTCTCCACATACAAAACTGGCGCAAAAAAGCGATCTCGAAAAACTTGAGGAGTATGCTATTCGGGAAAAATGGAAAGGATGGGAAGTCAAACCAAGGGAGTTACAACGTTTTGCCCTTGAGTTGGGTGAACGCGGTCTTGATCCAGCAAGCAGAGCAAGGATTTTGTCAACAACTCGAGTTTTCTACAAATGGATGTTTCAGACAGAGCGAATAAAGACAAACCCAGCAACAATACTCAAGAATCCAAAACAACCCAAGAGGCTCCCAGGCTTTTTGACTGAAGTCGAAAGCTGGAATTTGCTGGAGCATGTCATACCGGAAGATTTTGTTTCTTCACGGCTCCGCTGTATCCTCGAATTTTTATACGCATGTGGTTTGCGAGTTGCAGAACTTACAGCGCTTGACCTCCAGGATGTTGAAATGAGTAACCAAATTATTTTTGTCAGGAAGGGAAAAGGTGACAAAGAACGCAGAGTGCCATTTCATGCCGAAGCCGCCAATATTTATCTAATCTACAAAGAATACCGATTTGCACATATTGCAGTCCACAAACTTACACCCTCAGAGGCAGTATTTATTAATAATCGAGGAGGACGGCTTACCCCCACAAGCGTTAGAAATTTTCTAACCCAATTAATCAAACAAGTATCTATAAGGGCGAAAATTAGCCCGCATTCACTAAGGCATTCATTTGCCACACACCTACTTAGCAGAGGAATGGATCTTCGAGCGATACAGGAACTCCTTGGCCACTCCAACCTAAACACTACCCAGAGATATACTCATTTAGACTTGGAACAAATTCTCAAAGCATACGATTCTGCCCATCCCAGGGCAAAAAGGAGTGATTAGCCTAAAATACCATATTCTATTTGCCACCGTTTTTTTGCTTGAATAGCTGAATGATTTTTGCGACTACTTCTTCTTGGCCAAGATTGCTAGAATCCAGTTCAATAGCATCGTCTGCTTTACGCAAGGGGCTTTCTTCCCTAGTCGAATCTAAATGGTCTCGCCTTTCTTGGTCTGCCAGTACCTCACCAATAGTAGTAGATATTCCCTTTGCTTGCAGTTCCAGCAAACGTCTCTGTGCCCTGGCTTGAGGGCTGGCAACCAAAAATATTTTGCATACGGCCTGTGGGAAAACCACGGTACCTATGTCACGACCATCTACAATCCAATTTCCCCTTTGCCCCAACTTACGCTGAAGGTTTACCAGGATTTCACGAACTCTGGGGTCTGCACTTATGGCAGAAACTCCTTTTGTAACCTCAGGGCTCCGAATTGCCTCCGAAATATTTTCATCGCCTAAGTAGTAGGAAGTCCCCTTTTGTTCATAATCTAAAGAAGATAATAGTCTGCACACTTTATCACTATCTTCAAGGGTGATACCGGCTCTTTGAAAAGCCAGTGTCACGGCACGATACATGGCTCCTGTGTCCATATAGTCCCACTCAAGGGCATCAGCCAGCCGCTTGGCGGTGGTGGATTTACCAACACCAGAAGGGCCGTCTAGGGCAATAAGATTGAGCATATTGGGTTTTCTATTTTATGTGGTAATTTCAATACCATGTTTGTCGTCTGCGACCTTATATTCACCGTCTCCTGCTAAGTAGCTGTAAATTGTGAAAGATTACAATGATCGGCAGGGTTTGGCTACATTCGATCGTAGCCTTTCAACTCCGTTGTTTCAAAATCCCAATGGAGTTTTGAAACAACGGCTCTATTATTCTATGATGCAAAGAACTTGGCGGATTTCAACATTTTCGCCTTGTTTAACATTTATCTGACGCAATGTGCCTGAAATTGGAGCTGTAAGTTCGTTCTGCATCTTCATGGCCTCAAGAATGACAACAACCTCTCCAGCTTCTACTTTGTCGCCTTCACTCTTGAGTATTTTGATGATCAAACCAGGCATCAATGCCACAACAGCACCTGCCTCTGCGCCGGCGGCGGCACTTGCGGCCTTGCGATTACGCGTGATGAGCTTGGCCTCTTCTAGTCCTTCAGTTTTTATTTCAAAAGAAATTCCATCTACCTCAGCGTTTCCACCACTGAGCCTTACGGCATGGGGAGTACCACCGATAAGGATTTGGTTTTCCTTTATTTCAAACTGATATTCTACGCCATTGAGAATAACTAAATCTTGGCGACGCTCTACATCATAAGCGACACCTTCAAGGGTCAATTTGAACTTGTTTACCATATCACCATCCCCTTTCCATTCCGGCTCTGCCGGACACTTTCCAGAGTGATTGAGCTGGCATGGTAGCACTGGTAGCTGATGCCTGCTTGGTTGCTTTTTGGTCAGATTGTTGGAAAAGAGCGACGGCGATTGAAGCTACAATTTCGCCTTTGCCACCCATACCCTTAGCTCTGTTTTCGAGGAAAGGTTTAGCGATTTGCGGGAAGAGTGCATAGCTCAAAACATCATCGTCATTTTTTGCCAGATCGCCGATACCTTTTTTGGCTTCATCCCAGCCCCTAGCTAACATGTCGGCGGGGCGACAGGTAATTGGTTCTTCGTCCCCGATGGCTTTTTTCTGAATTACTGGATCCATTGGTGCAGGGGGCTGGCCATAGTATCCACGATAATATTGTTTTACTTCTTCAGGAATGACCTTATATCTTTCACCCAATACAACATTTAGCGTTGCCATAGTTCCAACTATCTGGCTAGAAGGAGTCACCAAGGGAGGATAACCCATTTCTGCCCTTACTCTTGGGACTTCATCTAAAACGTCATAATACTTATCCATGGCGTTTTGCTGTCGCAATTGGCTAACCAGGTTTGACAACATACCGCCTGGCACTTGGTATTCAAGGACATTGACATCTACAGCAGAGATACCAGCTTCAAAACTTGCATATTTTTTTCTCACTTCGGCAACACGCCGTGCAATCGAAGCAAGTTTAGCCAAGTCATAGCCAGTGGCATAAGGAGTGCTTTCCAGAGTGGCGACCAAGGTCTCTGTTGGAGGTTGACTAGTGCTCATAGATAGAGCCGAGTTAGCGCAGTCGACTACGTCTACACCTGCCTCAATGGCTTTTAGGTAAGCGGCAGTGCCAAAGCCGGAAGTGTAGTGAGTATGAAGGCTGATGGGTAAATTGACCTTAGCCTTAATTGCCTTTACAAGTTCATATACGACATAGGGCGAAATAAGTCCGGCCATATCCTTTATAGCAATTGAGTCTGCACCCATGTTCGCAAGTGTTATTGCCATCTCCACAAATCTGTCGTTTGTATGGTGTGGGCTGATGGTATAGCAAATGGTCGCCTGGGCATGTCCTCCTTCGCGTTTTACAACCCGCATTGGTTCAGACATGTTGCGGACATCGTTGAGGGCATCAAATACTCGGAATACATCCATGCCATTTTTTCTTGATCTCTCCACAAAGTGGCTTACGATATCGTCCGGGTAGTGTTTGTATCCAACTAGGTTTTGCCCCCGTAACAACATCTGGAGTGGAGTGTTAGGCAGGGCTTTTCGCAATTTACGAAGCCTCTCCCATGGGTCTTCTCCCAAGAATCGCATTGCAGTGTCGAAAGTTGCACCCCCCCAGACTTCCAGGCTCCAAAATCCGATGGAGTCTAGGTCAGGGCATAATGGCAACATGTCTTCCACACGCATTCGAGTCGCCAGTAAGGACTGGTGAGCGTCCCTGAGGACTGTTTCTGTGATTTGAACTTTTTGCGCCATGTGCTTACTCCGAACCCGATGGGTTAACTGCGTAATCCTTAGACTTAAACATCAAGACCAGGGCACCAGTATCTGAACCGGAAGAATGTTCTGTATATGCCTTAACAACAGTGCTTTCCCCCTTTTCCAGCTTTAATGGTGGCTTTTTCTTGTATTCAAGAGTAATTTCGCCCTCCAAGACAATATACATCTCATCCTTGGTATGGCTATGTAGCGGGTATCTGCCTTCGATTCGCATCACGCTGACAACATGGTCATTGACACTGCCCAAGTCCAAAAAGACAAATGGGGATTTAATAAGCGAAGATAATTCAGAAATGCTGTGTTTACTAATCATGTCTATCCCTCTTACAAAAGCAAATGAAAAATGAACAAAATTTATAGGGGCATAGTGCAATGTTTACGCGGTGGATTGCTATCGCGCTTGGTCTTGAGTGCTCTCAGAGCCGCAATCAGTTCTTTACGTGTATCAGCCGGCTCGATTACATCATCCAGATACCCACGAGCGGCGGCCACATACGGGTTGGCAAACTTGTCTTTATAGGTTTGGATGAGTTCCTCGCGCTTGGCGGCATGGTCTTTTGCTTCTGAAATCTCTTTTTTGAAGATAATGTTTACCGCACCATCAGGCCCCATGACAGCGATTTCAGCAGAAGGCCATGCAACGTTGAAGTCGCCCCTGATGTGCTTAGAACTCATCACGTCATAAGCACCGCCGTATGCCTTTCGAGTAATGACGGTAAGTTTGGGAACAGTGGCTTCGCAGAACGCATACAGCAACTTAGCTCCGTGCAGAATTATGCCGTTGTGCTCTTGATTGACACCAGGAAGGAAGCCGGGAACGTCTTCAAAAGTAATGATAGGAATATTGAAAGCGTCGCAGAAACGAACAAATCTGGCACCCTTGATGCTTGCGTTAATATCCAGCACGCCTGCAAGAACTATTGGCTGATTGGCTACGATACCAACGGACTGGCCGCCCAACCGAGCAAAGCCGACCAAGATATTTGCCGCGTAGGAGCTATGTATTTCAAAAAATTCCCCATTATCTACTACCTTATTGATGACATCGTGCATGTCATATGCTTTTCGTGGGTCATCTGGTATCAAAGTATTTAGGCTTTCATCCCTGCGCTCTGGGTCATCGCCGGTGTCCACAGCGGGTGGGTCTTCCATGTTATTGGAAGGTAGGTAGGAGAAGAGTTGGCGGATAGACTCAAGGCAATCGGCACCATCTTCACATGCCATATGGGCAACGCCGGACTTTGATGCGTGCAACTCTGCACCACCCAAGTCGTCCATGCTAACTTCTTCATGGGTGACTGCCTTGACCACTTCAGGGCCTGTGATAAACATGTGCGAAGTCTTTTTCACCATGAAAATAAAATCTGTTAGCGCAGGGCTGTAAACAGCACCACCTGCGCATGGTCCCATGATTGCGCTAATCTGCGGAATTACACCGGAGGCCAGAGAGTTGCGCAGAAAAATGTCAGCATAAGCACCTAGTGAAACGACACCTTCTTGAATCCTTGCGCCGCCGCTGTCATTGAGACCGATAACAGGGTGTCCATTTTTCATGGCCAGATCCATCACCTTGCAAATTTTTTCTGCATGAACTTCGCCTAGTGATCCACCGAATACAGTGAAGTCCTGGCTAAAGACGTAGACAGTACGGCCTTCGATAGTCCCCCATCCAGTGACAACGCTGTCGCCCAGGAATGTTTTTTTGTCCATACCAAAGTCTGTGGTTCTGTGTGTAACGAAGGCATCCAACTCCCTAAAACTGCCCTTGTCCAACAGTTCCTCGATTCGTTCTCTCGCGGTCATTTTCCCCTTGGCATGTTGGGCATCAATTCGATCCTGCCCACCGCCCAAGCGGCTTTCTTCCCGATACTTTTTCAGCAATTCCATCTTATTTGGAACACCCATGGTGCATACCCCCGACAAATTATTGTTAATACTGCCACTGCTAACCACTTCATTATACGATTATTGGTCAATTGCACAAAATAATATTGATTTTCAAAAAATCATACTTGTATCCCAAACCTAGTCGCTAAGTCAACGTAAAGAGAGCGAATTTTGTCGATAACCTCGATAGGAAGGGCTGGAGGCGGAGCTTGCTTGTTCCAATCTTTCAGTGTTTCTAAATAATCTCGCAAATATTGTTTATCGAGGCTGGGAGGGTTATTGCCGGGAACATATTGCTCAAACGGCCAGTATCTGCTGGAATCAGGCGTTAATACTTCATCAATCAAAATCAAACTGCCATCATCGAGTTGCCCGAACTCGAACTTGGTGTCAGCCAGGATGATTTTTCGCTCGGCGGCAAGCTGGCTCCCACGTTGATATAAAGCTAAACTCAATGTTTTTAACTGTTCGGCCATATCCGACCCAATAATTTCTTTCATTTGTTCAAAACTGATATTTTCATCATGGCCTTCAGTAGCCTTGGTTGAGGGGGTAAAAATAGGTTCGGGCAACTTATGCGCCAGCCCTAGGCCGCTTGGTAACTGTATTCCGCATACTGTGCCACTTTGTTTATATTCCTTTAGACCGCTTCCCGCCAAATAACCCCTTACAATGCACTCAATTGGGACTACTTTGGCCTTTTTTACCAAGACAGACCTGCCTTCGAGCTGGTTGGCATATTTTTGTAGCTCAGGCGGGAAGTTGTATATATCTGTTGAAATCAAATGATTTGGTAAAATATCACTCGTTGCCCTAAACCAAAAATTAGCGACTTGGGTTAGTATCCTTCCCTTGTCAGGGATTGGTTCAGTCATTACAACATCGAAGGCACTAACCCTGTCGGTTGCTACAATCAGCAAACTTGAGCCTAAATCATAAACATCCCTGACCTTTCCACGCCGGACACTTTCGATTGGAAGGCTTGAAGTTATGAGAAATGACATATTGCCTCCGTAAACCTAATGATGCCAGAAAAATTTTGAAGATACTTATCAAAATTTGGGGTATACCAAGTTGCTACCTATCGGGTGCAAGTTGGTATAAGACAACTGCCTAGCACTCCGTGCTGGTGGGAATTGCTTTGTTTTTTAGAAAATTTTCAGTAACCAAAAACTCGGTAGGTGTTGTACGGCTACTGAACTAGCAAAATGGAAAGATTGCTTTGGTGTAAGCACTTTTTTAATACATGGAATATGGTTTCGGATTGGGTAGGGGAGGGGGGATGTGCTGTTTCAAAGGCTCTGGATGGGTAAAGGCTATTGGACATCACATTTATGTTTCTGGTTTTGACGGCTTGTTTTACTGATTCTTGGGTTAGGGGTTGGTTGAGTATTGATAGTGCACGATCTTTTAACTTTTCTGCCGATATGCTGACTGCTCCTGCGACATAAATCCATTGTCCTCCAAGGTCTGGCTCCCACAATTCGATTATTCCATCAGATTGTGGCCTATAATGGTTTAATATCAACGGCATGTAGGCTCGCACTATGTCTGCTTCTTGGCTTGTATGGGTTTGCAGGTCCCAACCAATCCAGAGTTCGGGCTTTTGTGTTGCCAAGCCTGATAAATATGTTTTTTGCTCTGCTTTCTGTGTTTTGGGTGTTGGGTTTTGGGTATTGGGTTCTGCGAAGCGTATACCTTCCCATGGGCCAAAATGCTGATTTACAAGCCGAACTACTGAAATAGTTTCGATATCTCCAGCAATATATAGGACAGCTTTTTCTGGTCGCCTTATGGTTGTTGCCCAAAGTGTTATAAATTGATCCATGTCAATTGGGTCTGGTGGTAGCTGTGGGGTATTTGGGTCTCCAATGCTGGCCTTGAAAGCATGGATGGCCTGCTCTTTGTCGTTGCGAAAAGGATTGTTGAATAATGTTGTCAGGGCTGAAGATAGTTTTTCTGGCTGTGGCCAAGTTGGTCGGAGTGCTTGGTCTGCAAGGAATTGAACCATTAGGTCTGCGTTTGCTGGCACAGAATCGAACGTCCATGCAATCCATCCGTTGCCAAATTCGGTTGTGGAGAGTGTGCCTGCCTGATCTTTTTGCTTTTGAAAGGCTGGCCTGTCCATGCCACTTGCACCAATTGTTGGCAATATGCCTGACATGATCCAAGCTGTACCTATGGGGGAAATATTTGTCCCTTCAGTCCAAGTGAATACTAATTTTGCGTTTACAATGCCTGTGTTTGTCAGGTTGCATGTTTTTACCTGGAGGCCATTTGGTAGGGTGAATGTCTGAATGTTTTGAGCCGACAATGGATAAAGGTAGCTGGCCAAAGCAAAAATGCAACTGACAATTGATGATTGATAAGCCCTTTTTACAACCCCATGAGGTTTTGAAACAACGGAGTTGGATGGTTGTGGATGACTCGTAACTGCTATTTTCAACGTGTAACCTCTGATTGGAGTAGCAAGATAAACTGTTGACGCATTTCTTTTGGCATTAGGCTAAACTGCCTAAGGGTGGTCTTTATCTTTTCTTCACTCTGGGTTTGTATTGTGCCTTTTTTTGTATGCAGTTGGCTCAGTAGCGAAACTAGGTGTGCATGTTGCTGGCTCTGTGGAAAAAGTATGGGGTTTCGCTCGGCCAATACTGAAAAATGGGGTGTTTTCAAAAAGATAGCCTCTAGGATGGGTACTATGGTTTCCGGCTCAAGGTGCGTACTTTGGGATATTGGCCTAAGTGCTTGATTCAAATTGTTTTCTTTTCTGACTGCATTAAACAATGCTTGAGCCAAGGCTTGAGCCAATTTGGGAGGGCTAGACAGAGACAAGGCGCGTTTGGCATCCATTCGGCGGGCTATGCGATTTATTTCTGGGATTCGGAACCCGTTTTGTATGGTATTTTTTACGGCTTTTAGTATGACTGGTTCTACTTCTGTCAGTAGGTGTCCATCTGCTACGTCTGCCCTTATGCTAAAGACAATCAGGGGCTGACCATCTGGCTCTTCGATGAATATTTGTACCTTGTTGGAACAACCAAGTGTTGATATTAGTAGCTCACATAGCTTTGAATCGGGGCTTCCGGCAAGTAATTCTGCAAATAGATCGAGTGTTTGCCTTGTTTCGCTGTTGTGGGTTGGGATTTGCCAAGAAATACATATCTCTGATTGGGTGTCAGAGGAAATAAATATCTGTTGTTTGTTATCCCTACCCTCATTTGGTTCGTCCAGTGACTGAAGGTTATTTGCTTTTGAATCATAAAGGCTTGATGGTGGCAATTGCCCAAAGTTGGTGTTTAATGCCTCGATTGCTGTTGCTTGGTCTATGTCACCAATTAAAATTATTGTTATTTTTTCCGGAATAAGCATTTTTTGAGCAAGGCCATTGATGTCTATGCTTGTAAGGTTTTTTTCTACATGTCCAACTGTTGCAGAGGGTTGCCCCACATTCAAGGCAATGGCTATCTGGTCGGAGATTGGGTCTGATTTTTTCCACTTTTCTTTTAGATAGTTAATGGCACTATCTATTTGCCATTGTTCGATGGTCTGCTTTAATCTGTTTAGTTCGTTGTTGAGCCAAGAATTTAGCTCTTTGGAGGGGATGTCTACTCCGTAACTTATCCCCTGGGCGGTGGCTTCCATCCAAAATTCAGACGCTCCTTGCGTTTTGAAAGGCGATGCCCATGCTAAAAGTAATAAGTCTTTGGCCTCCGGTGGGACTTGGTCGATGCTACTTTGGCTGTCTCGGATGAACCATGCTATATGTGTTGCTTGGGTATGGGGGCGGGGGGAGAGCAATACCTGTATGCCATTTTTTAGCTGAAATTCGTTTACAGCAATTGATTGGGGCGTTGCTGGCAGTATGGATAGCAGACTGAAAAATAACCACCACTTTGCAAATATCATGGCAGTGGAAAGAAAATGTTTGGTGGTCGTGATGGTCATATTGTGGCAAGTACCTGTTCTAAGTGTATATGCTCCATGCAGGTTTGACGTAGGCATTTGCGTTCACGGCAGGGTGAACATTCGACCCCTGCTCGTATTATTTTCCCTGCTCCATTTGGCAGGCCGGAAATGATTGGGTCTGATGGGCCAAATAGGGCTGTGACTGGAACCCCAAGCAATACTGATAGGTGCAATAACCCTGTGTCACAAACTATCACCCTGTCTGCGGTTCTGATTGTCGATGCAAGTTCCCAGAATGGCATTGCGGGTAGGGCTTCAACGCCACTTTTTTGGGGTAGCCACTGGCGCATTGTTTCTTCGATAGGGCCTAGAGACCAGCGTAGGTCGGCTGTGGAATTTAACACTTTTGCAAGTTGAAGCCACCTCTGGATTGACCAACGCTTATTGGCTCCTGCACTACTGGTGCCCGGAACAAGGAGAATTCTTTTGCGGGTATTGGTTTCGGGTAGTGGCCAAGCCGTATTTGTAGGCAGTTTGGCAGTCTTGAAAATTGGCCTGAAGTGACCTAGGTCTGGTATTCCATATACATTTCCAAAACTCTCTGATAGTCCAAGTGCCTGAGAGTATCTATTTTGTTTTTTATAGGCGGGTCGCTTGGTTTGAAGCAAACCTGCCCCCTCTTTGGATATACCATCCCCCCATCGCTCCTTAATGCCTGCAAGGTATGGGATGAGTGCCGACTTTAATATTCCATGAAAATCAAGAGAGGCAGTTGCACCTTTTATCAAGCGAGCAATTCTGGATAGTTCCCCGATAGCTTGGATGGGATTGGATAGTTTTTTGCGATTTAGTAGCACTGGTTCGATTTGGGGAATTGGTTCCAGCAAAAAACTATGGCGATCCTCTATGACTGCTTGTATACGAGCAGATGGAAACGCATGCACGATATTTAGCCAGGCAGGCAGTACTCTTAAAATATCGCCCAGCGCAGAGAGTCTGATAAGCACTAAGTACATTACCTATGTTACCATGAGAGGCAATTGCAAAACCCAGTTTCTCGTCTGTGCCTTCACATCCGCCGTATCCTGCTTAATGACTGTAAACTATGAAATAATACAACGTTACGAAGGATTCGGCTACATTCGGGCACAGCCTACCAACTCCGTTGTTTCAAAACCCTGACGGGTTTTGAAAATGGCTCAATTGAAAATTGGACACTTAACATCGGCTAAAAGTTGCTGTAAACTTTTTGAGGGTATTACATTTGAGGACATCACGATGAAACACATTCGCAAATCAGTAATTGCTATGCTACTCGTATTTGGAGTCGGCTTTGCATGTATGGCTCAACAGAATCCTGTTCGTGAGCGCACCGCCAAAATCGGCAAGGTCAGTTATGATGCGTACACCCTGCGCACCCAAAATAACCCCCGCCAAGCCCTGGCAATGATTGAAGAGGAATTGGCTACAGAAATTCCACCTTTTGATACTGAGGATCCTTCCAAGGTTGATGATAGTTGGAGGCTATATAAGAATCTGACTGCAATGTATGACCAGGCCGCAAGCTGTGCCTATGATGGTGGCTTTTGGGAAAAGGCTGTGGATTACTACCGAAAGGCTGGAGAAACCATCAAAGAAGCCTCAGAAAAGAGCATAGTGGCTTTTATGCCTTTCAAGAAACGCTATGAGGATGTGAGAACTTTTATTCAGGCAACTCTGGACTCAAATGCTGATGCGATAAAAGAATTAAATGCTAAAGATGAAAAAGATTATACGGACGCAGACCGAGAAGCAAAACAAAAGCTGGATAAATGGCAAGAAGATTTAGATGGCGTGGAGAAAAACATCAAATATTTTGATGATTTTATTGCAAACACAGAGATCGATGTAAAAAAATATAACCCTGATCCCCCTCATGAGGATGCTCTTCTGCAAGGCATTGCTGAGGAGCAAGAGCGTATCGACACTTACAAAGGTGGAGCAGGCAATAAAGCCAAATATGTTGAGGGAATTGTTGCGAATTACGCTACTTATTTAAGAGGCTGGGAAGATTCACAAAAGATTCACTTTGTATATCGTTTGATGGCACTTTCGCCAGACAGCAAGTCTGCTCCGATATGGCTGGCAATGCTACAGGGTAACGCCACAGAAGCTGAATTAAAAAGAGCCATCCAAGCCAGCCGGGCCCCTGCGAGGCGGTAGTCCTGGCTATTCCGGAAAAATGTCTGTCAAGTTATAGCAATACTACTTTTGCTAGTTCGTAGTTGCCAAAGCTTTTTGTGTTTGCCGAATGAGCTTCGGGGCACAAGTGATCAGTGGCCAGTGATCAGTGTGGTTGATGCGGCTCTGCCGCTCCTTCTTTTGTGGCCAAAAGCTGGTTGCAAACTTGCTGGAACTTGCACTGAATTACCTTAAGTTGAATTGCTATAAATGTGACACTGCACTAGGGTCGTGATTTGCTGGCAAAGTACATCAGAGCTCGGAACTGTTATTTTTTTGATGTTCATTGATTTATCTGATTATCAACTGGTTGTTCTCATAAACCAACGATTTTCCAGGTTGGTCTGCAAAAAAGTACTGCTGGTCGCCACTGCGTGCGCCTGAGTTGACGATGATGCCAGATGGATTACTTGTATGCACACCTATCCACATGCCCGGAGCAGGCGGTGTCGTTGTCGACAATGTGAGATAGCGATCCACATAGAAATAGACATTACTTGCCGCCCCAGACACGGTATTGCCGCTGATGAAAGCCACTGACCACTAAACAAGATCAATGAAAACTACTAACTGAAAACTGATCTAAAAACCACCCATTGACAAACCCAATTTAGAACATGCTAGAATCCCCTATGATACGCTTTGAATGGGACGAAAAAAACGCTACCGAGCATGAGCGCAAGCATGGTATTAATTTTGAAGATGCAAAACTAGCCATCTTAGACCCAAACAGCATTACAGAGCCAGATACCCGTTTTGACTACACAGAGGAAAGGTACAGGACGCTAGGCATGGTCGCAAATAGCCTGCTAATGTTGCTTGTCGCACATACAATTGAAGAAAACGGAGATGAAGTAATCAGAATCATCAGCGCGCGAAAGGCCGAACCCCACGAAAGGAGACGATATGACAACCATAACTTCTAGAGAAAACGAAAATATCGAGATGACACCAGAGCGGTCGGCAAGGCTAAACGCCCTTGCCAACATGCCCGACAGCCAAATTGACTATAGCGACATACCTCGGATGACCCACGAAGAGCTATTAGCCATGCGCCCATTCCGAGAAGTAATGGCAGAACTCAAAGCGCAGAAAAAAGAAAAGGTATTGGTTTAGTTTCTCGCCACTAAACTCCCATCGCGGCTTTAGCCGCCTCCACTGCTTTTACTGAAAACTGATAACTGGCCACTGACCACTAAACAAGACCACTGAAAACTACCAACTTGAAACCAGCCCTCTGATAACTGAAAACTAATGAAAGGGCATTTACGGTAAACACAAAAAGCCGTGGCAATTACGACCTACCAAAAGTAATTCTGCTATAGCTGTGGCAACAGTAATCCCAAAATTTGTCACATGGTCAAGAGTTTCACCAAATCCGCTTGGGGACATAGCTACCGTTATTGGTGCCATCGCCAAGCTGGCCGTATTCATTACTCCCCCATGCCCATAAGCTCTGGTCTGACTTGAGTGCTATCGTGTGAAACGAACCAGCGTAAACTGCCCACCAGTCGTTGTCAATGCCTATGCGCACCGGAGAACGGCGGTCTATTGTCGTGCCGTCCCCAAGCTGACCGCTTGAATTAATGCCCCATGCCCAGAGACTACCATCGGACTTGATCGCCACGGTATGGCTGTTGCCGGCCTGCTGATGGCAGGGGAGGTAGTCAGGGATGTAGTGCAATGTAACATTTAATTTCGGAATTCCAAGCCAGCTTTGCCATTCTATCGTACCGACTGAATCAAATGGAACCTGGAAAATCGCCCTGTCGCGGTTTTTTTGACAGACGCACTGCTCGCTCGAAAAGACATCCTTCAAGCTCTTGCACCCACTTTATGAGTTCGACATCGAGAGCACCCCCCCAACCCAATAGGCTATCCGGGAAGGCAAGGAAACTTCCAACCAAAACTCCATCCCAGGATTTCCCTCCCTGCCTTTGATTGCCACCCTCGGTCACATAGGCCTACCCATGAAGGCGGTAAAGACGAGCAAATATGGACAAACATTTTTTCAAGAAAAAGTTGGTAAATCGTGTTGCAGTTGTGGTCATAATGATGGACAATTACCTATTGAGGTGCTGAAATGGCCAAAACTGCAAACATTAACGTACGAATTGATCCTGATGTGAAAATGGCTGTTGATGGGATTTTCTCGAATTTTGGGATTACTGTGGCCGATGCTGTGAATATTTTTTTGCACAAAGTCATGATTGTCGGTGGGTTGCCTTTCGATTTGACCTTGCCAAAGTACAATGCCGAGACTTTGGCTGCCCTGCAAGAGGCTAGGGATATTGCGAAGGGGAGGGTTAGGGCAAAGTCTTATGAGTCTGTTAAGGAAATGGCAGCAGAGTTGGATATTGAAGAAACCTAGGATTTGAAAATGGCTGAATCTGAATTGCTGGAGCTAAAGAAAACTACGCAGTTTCGAAAAGATCTCAAGCGTATTATTAAGAGGAAAATGAATCTTGATTTGTTGGAGGAAGTTGTTCAAACGCTACGTGAAAGGAAGTTTTTAGATGCTAAATATTGTGACCATGGTTTGATTGGGGAATATGTAGGATTCCGTGAATGTCATATTCAGCCAGATTGGCTCCTTATTTATCTTGTTGATGGAGATAATCTTGTTCTGACTGTTTCTAGGACTGGTACGCATTCGGATTTGTTTTAAATATTTTTTGTTTTTTCAGCGGAGCGAAGCTGAAATTTTGTGACATTCAAAGGAAATCGCCCAACACAATATCGAGGCCCGCAGTTCGGTCAAGAATGCTAAAAGGAACCGTTTTATCCCCGAAAACAACACAAATTTCACCAAATCCGCTTAGGGACGTAGCTATCGTTACCGGTGCCATCTCCGACCTGTCCGGAGAAATTCCACCCCCACGCCCAGAGGCTACCGTCTGACTTTAATGCAATCACATGGTCGCTCCTGGAAATGGCCAACCAGTTGTTTTCCTCCCCAACGCGTACCGGGGTAGACTGCTGCCAATGATATTCGTATCCAAGACCTAGCTGACCACTTCCGTTTGCTCCCCAAGCCCAAAGGCTACCATCGGTTTTTATGGCAAACCCCGCACCCCCGCTCACCGGTATGGTTGCCCAGTTGGTGTCCCTGCCTACGCGGGTGGGGGCACTGAGGTAATCAATTACGTTGTAGTCTGTGCCAATGCCTAATGCGCAGTTGTAATTGCTCCCCCAAGTCCACAGGCTGCCGTCTGACTTGATGGCCATCGTGTTATCACCCGCCGACACCGTCGCCCAATCCGTATCATTGCCTATACGAACGGGGGTATTGGACCAAGTTGTGTTACCCTGATCAAGGGTATCACCGCCATAATTTCCCCAGCCCCAAAGACTACCATCAGGTTTGATGACTACGGTGTGAAGATAACCAGTAGCAATTGTTTTAGTTTCTTTAATGACTACGTCTGTTTGGTTTACAGTTACATCACAATAATCCGAGTGTCGATTATCAGCGGTGGTAGCAGTAATTCTCGACATACCCTGGGATATGCCAGTCACAATACCATTTGCGTTTACTGTCGCTATATTAGTATGGCTGCTTGTCCACGTCACATTTCTGTTTGTGGCGTTTAGGGGCTGAACCGTTGCGGTTAGTGTATCCTGGGCACCTATGTTGAGCGTCATAGATTTTTTGTCGAGGGTTACACCAGTAGCAATGACTGGTGAAGGGGTATTGTTATTGCCCCCACCTTTGTCGCCACCCCCGCTACAGGAGATGAAGCTAAAGGCCATCGTCAATACCACCGCGGCGGTACTAAGTATTTTTACGTAGGTGTTTTTCATTTTCCTGGTTCCTTTTGATCTGCGGTGGCTGATTACGGCTGTTTAATAAAACTTTGGGCGAGGGGGCGGGGGAGAATGACTTTGCGATGCGATGATAATCGATGTGACTTGATGTATATTGTGTTACAACCGAAAATCAGCAAGTCATTATTTGTCAATTGTTTATGGTTTAGATGGTTTATTGGCCGCCCTATAATTGTCACGACTATTAATGGCGATTGGAAAGCAAAATTAGATGTGGATTACCAAAAACAAAATTGGTAAATAAATTAGGATGTAATTTTTTATACAAAAAGTTACAACGGTAAACATTTCAAGATTATTTGTTATAATGAATAGAGTTATTACGTTGATTCAATTGGTTCACTGGCAATGGTTCAGGAATAATCGTTATCAGAGGAGCCACTTGCAGAACCCCCGATTTGCAAATACTCCTGGGTATAGAAACTTGCTCCGAAAATGTTGCTGGAAGTTTTGCGGCTGGTGCGATAGGCTAATTGTTCTGTGCCGGTGTGGCGGAATGGCAGACGCAGTCGACTCAAAATCGACCGCCCAAAAGGCGTGGGGGTTCAAGTCCCTCCACCGGCACCACGATTGACCACTATTGATAGTAAAATTTACCGGGAGAGTCCGAAATGACCGATCTTTCAATAATTGTTCGGGAAGTGGAAGGGGCTACGGTGTTCGAGCCTTCCGGCTTTATCAATGCCCATACTGTCAGACAGTTTGAGACCGGACTCGAGGACTTGATCGGGAAAGGTTGCTATAACATCATCCTCGGTTGTGCCAATCTCAATTATATTAGTAGCGCGGGTCTGGGTGCGATCATGGGACAAATAGAGAAGGTGAGAGAAAATGCGGGTGATATTGTACTTTGTAGTCTGAAGGAAAATGTTTTTGCAATTTTCGATACTCTGGGCTTCACGCAGCTGTACAAGGTCTTTGACCTGGAGGAAGACGCAATAAATTCTTTCAAAAATGCGGATGGGCAATAAATTGACCAGAAAGATACTCGAAAGCGGGAGCCTCAGGCTGGTCATTCCCAGCCAGACGCGCTATCTGAACCTGGTGACAAATCTTGCAAAACGGGCATCTGTGGCTGTGGGTCTTGATGACTCTGATGCTGCAAAGGTGTCTATCGCTGTTGATGAGGCTGTTACAAATATCATCCTCCATGCCTATCAAAGCGACCCTGAAAAGAGTGTCGAGATGGAATTACAGTTTTCACCCAAGGCCCTGGAAATACATCTTCTGCACTCGGGTAATGGACTTCGTGATGACCAGGTCAGGTTGCCTGACCCCAGTGAATATGTGCGGCATCCCCGCAAAGGTGGGCTTGGATTGTTACTTATGAGCAGGTTCATGGATGAAGTTCGTTTTCTCGAAAATGGTGATCGTAGCGAGTGCTGCATGATTAAGCATTTAGGCTAGGCTTTTATGCAAGTGGAATTAAGCCCCTTTGAACGGCTCAGGGAAGTATGCTTTTCTACTCCCCAGACTGCCAGGGAACTTCTGCCATTGATTGATTTTCTGGAAGCGTTTCCTGAGCAGGTCAATGAAGAAGAATTGATACATTTGGTAGGTATCACTGCCCTGGGTATCGCCAAGTCCTCTCAGGGAGGGGTATGGGATAAGCATGAATGGATATTCCTGCGCGGAGCACCTCCGTCCGACCCCGCCAGCCCTGGTGATGGATGGGAGCTACTTCCATGGGGATACCTGGATGAACTATTTGGCTATCTGGTTGTAAAAGTGCCAGAGCCTTGCCCCACGCTGGAGTTGCTCCTTAATATTTCTGCTCCCCTATTGGCGTGGCGGCGTCTGGAAACCAAGAGGATAGAGCAGAACCGAGTACTGGCCCTCCAGATTAGTCGTCTCAACACTCTGTTTGACATGACCAGACACCTTGGGATGGGGGGGCAGGAGGGCATAAGGGACATACTGCACCACTTTGCCAATACGCTCGCCGGCGAGTTTATGATTCAGAAACTGCTGGTAATTGACCCCAATGGTACGGTTCTTTTGGGTAGGGGGTTGGGTGCAATTCCCAACTTGATCCTGGGTGATGTTTTACAGGATTTGATAAAGGCCAAGGGTCTTTCTTTTACTGCGGAGCTAAAGGATCAGGACAATAGCCATGGCTTTGCCTATCTCGCCAACCCTGCCAGGGGTGAACTTAATGCGGAAGACCGATTATTCATGCAAACTCTGGTAAATATCACGTCCAGCCACCTGACCTCTCTGAATATGAGGGAATCGCGCATACATTCCACGAAGCTGGAAAAGGATTTAGAACTGGCACGCAATATCCAACGCAGGTTGTTGCCTCAGAGACCTCCTGAACCACAAGGCTGGCAGTGTTCGGCAGCTAATTTGCCCTATGGGGCGGTTGGTGGTGACCTGTATGACTTGTGGGTCGCAAGGGATTCCGACAAGGGCGACAGGCTACACGTGCTGGTTGGTGACATTAGCGGAAAGGGTCTCCCCGCAGCCCTGATGATGACCCAGCTTTCGGCCTTTCTGAGGGCCATGGCCGACAGACGGGTAAATGACTGGGGATACCTGGCTCGGCGGCTGAACGCCAGGATGAATGATGTGAGGGAAGGTAATCGCTATACCACGCTGTTTGTTGCAAGTTTTAACCCCAGCAATGGTGACCTTCGATACTTAAACGGGGGCCACAATCCGCCGATGCTCATCCCTGCAGATGGAGGGCCGGTGCGCCGCTTATTCGCCACCGGGCCGGTCATTGGTCTGCTGCAGGATGTGGAATTTGATGAGGGCCATGAAGTCATGGGGCCAGGGGATGTACTGCTGGCATTCACGGATGGACTGGTTGAAGCTGAAGATGAGCAGGGCATTGAGCTGGGAGATAGTAGGGTCGTTGATGTTGCCAGGAAATACCTTGATGCTTCTGCCGATGAAATACTTGAACAGATATTTGTAACGACTTTTTATCACATTAAAGACAGTGGGTTCCGCGATGATGCAACTCTGTTGGTTATTAAGCGGTGCAGGTAATGCCTGGTTGCACCCGATTGCGTGCAACTTGGTATAATACGTCCAATAGGAGATCCACGCAGGAGGAATCATTGAATAGCTTTAAAACATTTTTCCTTATTTCCATTATGACGGGGCTGCTAGTCCTGATAGGCCATCTTCTGAATGGTCAGCTGGGGATTATTATCGCTCTGGTTGTTGGCATTTTGCTCAACGGTTTTGCTTATTTTTTTTCAGACAGCATGGTGTTGTCGCGATATAGGGCCAGAATTGTTACCAGGCAGGATGCACCTGAACTTTATACAATTGTTGAGAATTTAGCCCAGAGGGCAGGATTACCGATGCCAAGGGTAGCGGTAGTGCCAGATCAGACACCTAATGCGTTTGCTACTGGCAGAAATCCAGACCATGCAGTAGTTGCTGTCACGGATGGAATTCTGAAGGTGCTGTCCAGGCCGGAAATTGAAGGGGTGCTGGCGCACGAGCTGGGTCATGTAAAGAATAGGGACATATTGATTGGAAGCCTTTCGGCGGTGCTGTCCCAGGCGATAATGTTTTTGTCGAGAATGGCGGTTCCCCGCGGCAGGCGGGGCCGGTCAGGCCACCCGCTGGTAGTAATTATCGCCATGGTTCTGGCTCCAATAGCTGCTCTCATACTTCAAATGGCCATCAGCCGCAGTAGGGAATATATGGCTGATGAATTTGCAGCAAAAACAACTGGCCGCCCTGATAATTTAGCCTCTGCCCTCGAAAAAATCTCTGGCCGCAACAGACAGACCCCAATGCAGGACGCAGAACCTTCATCTGCCCACATGATGATCGTCAGCCCACTGTCAGGCTCTTCATGGGCAACCCTGTTCAGCACCCACCCACCCATCGAAAAAAGGGTCGAGCGGCTTAATGCAATGAAGATGCAGATGTACTAGCTCGGTTTTGAAATCAGGTCAAAAAAAAATAAAGTTGGCATAAATAGTGTTCGATGTCATAAATACCAAAACTAGGGTATTATTTTGTACTCGTATTTGGATTGTCTTTTTTTGTGGCTGTCCCAGGATCAGCAGGATCAGGATGAACCCTTTCGAAGTTCTACAGGTAAGACCAGGTGCTTCAGCGGATGAAGTCAAGGCCGCTTACCATCAGCTGGCAAAAAAGTGGCATCCGGATAAATTTTCAGGGGCAGAAAAGCAGGCCGCTGAAGATAAATTCAGGGCGATTTCCGAGGCGTATTCAGCCATAAAGAGTGGGACGGCGCAAATCCAGGCTACAGACAGTGCCAGCCAACATCCCGCACCAACAAGTCATCCAAAGGAAAAATTGCCTGCCGATTGGCTATCTGATGCAAAAAAAGCATTTATAGAAAAACAATTCGACAATGCGCTAGCTCTTAGCCAATATTGCTTCAATTATCCAGAGATAGCCGAAGAGGCGCGCCTTGTCTATGCAAAAATCATTGAAGCAACAACAAAAGATGTTAAAACCCTGGCGAGGGCATACGAAGATGTTATGAAGATCAACCCTAATAACGGGGGGGCAATTGCCAGACTGGCAGAACTCTACCTCGCTCTCAATATGCCCACCAGAGCTGCCAGCATGGCCGCAAAGGCAAAGTCCCTGGGTGTGACTGCTGCCCCCAGGCCGCATCCGTCCTCTGAGACGGCTTCGCCTGGTGCAGGTGCAGAAGGCGGCTCTGAAGGCATGATCGGCAAAATGTTTGGCTTTTTAAAGAAATGATGCGGTGATAATGATGGCACTTGAAGTAGCTGGACTTACAGATATTGGATCAGTGAGGCAACACAACGAGGACTGCATTTTTTTTGATGAAGGCTTGGGGTTGTTTGTTGTCGCAGACGGATTAGGGGGTCACGCCGCCGGAGAGGTTGCAAGCAAAATAGTCGTAGATGAAGTGTCGAGATATATTGAACAAACCGCGTCAGCAACTGAGCCAGCCAGCACTGATTTTTTTGATGCCAATTTAAGCATTGAAGGAAACCGCTTGAAAATGGCGATAATTTTGTCAGACAAGGCAATCACAGCAGATATTGCTGCAAACCCTGAGAGGGAGACCATGGGTTCTACCGTAGTTGCCTGCCTAATGAATGGAAATAGGGCAACCTTGGCCCACGTTGGTGACAGTCGAGCATATAAATTAACAAATAATGAGATTAAGCAAATCACCAGGGATCATTCCTGGGTAGCCGAACAGGTAGCAAACGGATTTTTGACAATAGAAGAGGCCAGAGTGCATCCATTTAGAAACGTGATTACCCAGGCATTGGGCAATAGTGTTGAGTTGGATGTTGAAGTCAATGAGTTTGAAATAGCAGAGTTTGAGGCAATTTTACTCTGCTCGGATGGCTTGACCGGAATGGTTCAGGACGAACAAATACTGAAAATTTTTAATCAGGCATCTAATTTGCAGAATGCTGTTCGTGGCCTTGTCTCCAAAGCCATCGAAAATGGAGGGGAGGATAATGTTTCAGTCGTTATGGTGAAGCATATTCCTTCTTGACATTACAACTTAGAACAATTAACATTTAGCACCCTGCCCTCTGGGGCGGCGGTGATCTCCAATTTTTTGTGAGGCTCTCAGTGGGGTTCATGTCTGGTAAAAACAAACTTTTGGTTGGCTTGGACATAGGGTCCAGCGCAGTAAAGGTTTGTGAATTACAATACCTTGGCAAGAAGGGTGGACCTCGTTATCAGCTACAAAAGTTAGGGATAGTTCCAATCCCACCTGATTCAATAGTTGACGGCGACATTATGGATACAAATGCCGTAGTTAGTGCCATTCGTCAGGTGATAGCCGACCAGAAGATAAAAACAAAGGAAGTAGCCATCTCTGTGTCTGGCCAACAAGTGATAGTCAAAAAAGTGACCCTGCAAATAATGGGGCACTCAGAGCTGGAAGAATCCATTAGATGGGAAGCAGAAAGTTTTTTCCCTACAGGGCAGAGCCTGGACAGTTATGCACTCGATTACGTAATTATTGAGGAGCGCAAAGCTGAAGGTAATATGGATGTCTTGCTGGTTGCCTGCCGAAAGGACAAACTGGACTCGTATCGCAGTTGTGTAATCCAGGCAGGTGTTAAGCCTGTTATTGCTGATTTGGATGTCTTTGCTCTTCAAAATGTCTTTGAGGCCAACCAGAACCCGGGCGGATATGAAGAGGTCGTTGCCCTCGTCAATATAGGTGCAAACTTTACAAACCTGTGTATGATGATTGGCAGTAAATCGGTTTTTTGGAGAGACCTCCTTTTTGGTGGAAACAAATATACAAGTAAATTGATGGATGACTGGAGTGTGACTCGTGAAGGGGCGGAAGACCTTAAGCAGGGTCGTCCAGCTGAAAACCGCGAGCCTGCCGAAGTGGAATCTTCGATGGCTGCAGTGTCTGAGGCATTGGCAGATGAACTTTCCCGCAATATAGAATTTTTCCGCACCAATTTCAAAATTGATCGTGTAGACAAGATTGTCCTGGCCGGCGGTGGCTCAAAGGTTTCCAACCTGGTAGAAGTGATAAAAGAGCGCTTTAGGGTAAATGTTGAGAGGCTAAATCCTTTCAATCTGATTGAGGATGGTAGCAAAGGCACATCCGGCTCGGAGGAAATAGGTTGTGCTGCTTCTGTTGCCGTAGGGCTGGCACTGCGGGAGGAAGGTGACAGATGATTAGGATAAACCTGCTCAGAGACCCACATTCACAGCCAGCTGCTGCCAAGGTGTCAGCTATAAAAGACAAGCCTGCAAAAGCAATCAAAAATGAGGTAAAGCCTATGAGTGAATCAACACGAAAGCCAACTCCGATTGTCGGCATATTTATGTGTTTGGTTATCGCCAGTATTGGCGGAGCTTATTACTGGTGGCTCAACAATAACTTCCAAGTAGAAGAGGGACGCAACGGAATCCTGAATGCCGAGAAGAGGGAACTCGAGCCATATTTCAAGCTGGAGGAACAATTCCGTGCCCAAAAGGAATCTCTACAGAAAAAGGAAACGGCACTGACCAAGCTAAAGAAACAACAGCAGATGCCAGTATACTTTTTGCAAGAGCTTATCAATAGCCTTCCAGACAATGTGGGGTTCGTAAAACTCACTTCAAAGGGACAAAAAATTGAAATTAGGGGTGAATCCCCTACAGAAGATGCTATTTATCAGTTTGAACAAAACCTGAGAGCAAAGTCCCAGTGGTTTTCCAATGTCGTTTATGGCGGGGCGCAGCGAAAGACGGGTACTGTTGCTGGGTATGATTTTGGCATAACCTTTGATTTGATGAATCCATAGGGTGTAAATATGAGTTCTGAGATGGGTAAACAATTGGGCGTTGGCGTTCTGATGGGTGGTCTTATAGTCGGAGCCATTTATTATGCGATGGGCAGCAAGCGGGAAGAACTTGCTAACTTCATCGAAGAAAATGCAAAACTTGAGACTGAAGTTACCAAAGGACGGCAGTTAAAAGCCAGCTATGAAGTGCTAAAAAAAGAAGTCGAAGAACAAGAGGAGAGAATTGCTGAGCTGGTAAAGCTATTCCCGCTGGAGGGTGAGCAGATGAGGGTTCTGCAGCAAGTGCAAAGACTCGCCAGTAACGCCGGTCTTGGGCGCATGCAGGAGCAAAAAAATAGTGACAAGCCAATAAAAGCTGAATACTACTCCGAATGGGACACAACTTACAGATATATTGGCGGGTACATGGAGTATGGCGCGTTTTTGTCGTACGTTTCAGGGTATGAAAAAATAATCAATATTTCGGATATAACAATGGATCGTAACACCAACAGTGCTAACAAAAACACCTACCCTGCGGTAATCAATTTTCGCCTGTCGGTTTATGTTTATGACCCGAAATCCGATGCGTTAATCAAAGCCGCTACGCCACCGAACAGTTGAGAGGGCAAGTCATGAAATATTCAGTCCCAGTCACATTAATTGCCATGCTGATGCCCGCCTACGGGCAGGAGAGGACTGGCGGTGCTATAGAACCAGGGGATATCAGAAATTTTCTCATTCAATCCCAGATAATTGAATTCAAGCCCAATTCCCGCCGCGACCCATTTATTGTGGCCTCCGACAGAACGAACCAAAACAAAGGCGAGATGTTAATTGATGAAGTTACGATTGTTGGCAGATTAGTTCGCGACAGAAAGGCGTATGTAATAGTCCTGGATAATGAGCAAAATGCAAAGCAACTTCCGGTGGGCCACAGGTTCCTGGATGGTGAAATCACATCTATCACAGAAACATCGGTCGTATTCAGCCAATGGGATCCAATTTTAGGGAGCCAGGCAGGAAGAAGGCCAGTAACAAAGGTTTTTAAGAATGAGAGCCTGTAACGAGGTTTTTTTTCAACGCGAGGAGGGAAGCAAATGAATGCTCGCCTAATTTCATGGTTAGTAGCCGGAAGCATAGTCTTTGTTAGCGGTCAGCACGGTTTTCTGTGTGGCTCCCCGCCAGCTCCCGACTTCATAAATAACGGGCTTCCATCTGTTGTAGCAGCCAAACTGGAGTCATCGCTGGACTCTGCGAGGGTCAGCCTCCATGTTCCTGGGTTTACTGGCAAGCCGGTGATTCAGGTTTTAGAGTCTGGAAACCGCCTCGTAGTAGATCTAAAGGGGGTGAACCGCGGAAATACCCCAAGGGCAGAAATCCTCAATCTGGCTCAGTCGCCCTTGATCAATGCTGCGCGCCTGGCTCAAAACCAACCAGAGCCTAAGTCTGTTACAAGGCTTGTACTCGAACTGGTACCAGGCACAAAGGCGGTTGTTTCATCTGAGCCGCATGGCGTTGATATTTCACTCACAAAAGGCTCTGGAAAAACACAGGCCAGTCTGCGGGATGATTACCATGGGATTACGCAACGTCTGACAAACACAACAAATACGGCTGCCAGCCCCGTCATAATGGCTGCCAGCATTCCTGAGCCGAATCTCCCATCACTTCAAATTGCCGCCGATTCCGCACCCGCAATAAATAACGACGAATGGGAAGCGCTCTCTTTCAGTAATTTTGACAGGTTGCCTCAGATAGGCTCGCCTTATATTGGTCTGCCCAGTTTGGGTTCCATGCCGGTTACACCAATTGTTACTGCCAACGTGTTGAGTCCGAACACTACCGTGGCGCCGCGGTATCCAAATCAACAGATGGCAAGGTATGCGGCTGAATCAGAAACCAGGAAATATACTGGCGAACCCATAACCTTGGATCATCAAAACGCTGACTTGGCTACGATTATTAAAATTCTTGCCCAGAATAGCCCATTGAGTCTTGTCATGGATCCTGACGTTAACTCGCCTGGCTGGAATTATTATTTTAAAGACATGCCCTGGGATGAAATTTTAGACAACGTTGTACTGAATGCAGGGCTGGCTATGGAAGTTTCCAATAATGTCATTCGCATAGCCAAGGTGGAAAAGCTCAAGAAAGAAGCTGATGACCGCGCAGATATGGAACGTTCCAAGGCTCTGGCGGGTGAATTGGTCACAGTGACCAGAGGGCTGTCTTACGCAAAAGCTGATCAAGTCTCAAAGGTTCTTGCTAACGTGAAGTCAGACAGGGGCAAAATCTATACAGACGACCGCACCAACCTGATTATCATGAGCGACTTGCCCAAGTACATTGATATCATGCAGCGAATGATGGATCAGTTGGACATTAAGGTACCTCAGGTTCAGATCGAAGCGAGGATCGTTGAAGCAAACAAAGGTTGGGAAAAGGCGTTTGGAACTTCCTGGCCCACGTCAAATGCAGGCAGCACACAGATTGAAAACGTAGGTAATTGGGGGTCATATGGAGGCCCCTCCTGGAACAGCATTAACGGCGGGCCAGGCAATAGCAGTTCTGCTTTGGCATTTTCGCCCGGCAAGCCTGGAGCGACTGATATTGTTGGTGCATCTGGAGAACTGTGGGTATCTTTCCTGACAAACCGCTTGAGCTTTAATGCCATAATTCAGGCACTTGAAAGCACAAATCAGATCAAGGTCGTTTCTCAACCCAAGCTGTCTGCACCAAATAATGAACAAGCCTACATCTCCGATGGGTCAAGGATTCCATATCAGAGCAATCAGGGAGGTGCTGCCGGTGGCGCAATTACCGTACAATTTGTGGAAGCACAGCTGAAACTCCAAGTAAAGCCTCAAATTACCAATGATGGTAACATCCTCATGGAAGTGGAGCTGGAAAAAGGCCAGCCGGACTTTGGTAACCAGGTCAACGGCACGCCGACTATCCTTACTAAGCAACTTAAGACTACCATCTTTGTTCATGATGGCGGCACAGCAGTTCTGGGGGGTGTCTTCTCTAACTCACTGGAAACAGGCTCTACAGGAGTTCCATTCCTCTCCAAGTTGCCCGGCATCGGATGGATGTTCAGAAACAAGACCAGCCATGACAAAACCACTGAAATGCTGGTGATGATTAGTCCAAAGATTCTGGAATATTAGAGTCTAGTGCAATGTAACACTTAAATGTTGCATTGCACTAGGGTCGGGATTTGCCCGCAGGACGAAGGTGAAGCTGGAAAGGAACCTGTTAGCGTGCCTCCAAGTCTGCCAAATTTATTGTGGTTG